>NZ_JAUBVD010000004.1:0-105603 GCF_036705675.1 Microcoleus sp. AT8-A3 | reverse complement strand
CCTGTGCCACACACAGGCAAGATGCCTGTGCCACACACAGGCAAGATGCCTGTGCCACACACAGGCAAGATGCCTGTGCCACACACAGGCAAGATGCCTGTTTCACACACAGGCAAGATGCCTGTTCCACACGCCTGAATTACTTCGATGCCAAATTTGCCAAAGACTCGCCCGCAACCCGGCAAATCCGCCAGTCGGGCATCACATCAGCACCGATACCCTTGTAAAATCCGATCGCCAATTCATTCCAATCCAAAACGCTCCATTCCAAACGCCCGCAGCCCCTTTCCACCGTCAACTGCGCTAAATAAACTATCAAAGACTTGCCAATCCCCCGCCCTCGAAACTCAGGCACCACAAACAAATCTTCCAAATAAATTCCCGGCTGAGTTAAAAAAGTAGAATAATTGTAAAAAAACAGCGCCCAGCCCACAACTTGACCTTCGCACTCGGCTAAAACCGCTTCAGCAAAAGGTCTATCGCCAAACAAATGACGCTCCAAATCAACGGCATTGCCAGTAACGGCATGAGATAATTTTTCGTACTCAGCTAAAGCTTTAATCAAATCAAACAGCACCGGCACGTCGGCGCGGGTAGCGGGGCGCAAAATTACCTCAGAAGACATAAATAAGTAAGTAGTACGCGACAATCAACAATTAAAAATACCACATCCAGAAATTTTTAATTGGTAATTTTTAATTAAGCTTTTCCACATTAAACCAGCATATTTACGGTGGCCTCGGAGTGCCACCCCACAATAATTTTAAGATTTTTCAAAATGCCAACTCAAGGTTTTTTAGTTTATTTCAACCAGCCCTTCAATCGTTCCGTCACTTGAGGGCGGCGCAGCTTTCGCATTGCCTTATTTTGAATTTGACGGACTCGTTCGCGGGACAAATTGAACAAACTGCTGACCTCTTCTAAAGTGTAAGGTTCGCCGGTCAGCAAACCGTAACGCATAGCAACAATCTCTTTTTCCCGCTCAGTCAAAATACTGTCCAACACCTCCAAAATATCTTGGCGCATCATCATCTCATTCATCTGAGCTTCGGGAGATTGCGTCGCGTTATCTTCGAGAACATCCAAAAGTTCCGAACTTTCTTCTGAGCCGATGCGGTGGTTGAGAGACAAAGATTGCCGACGTACTTGCTGGAGGTAGCGAAGCTGTTCGCAACTAACTTGCATTTCTCTAGCAAGTTCAGTTTCACTTGGATTTCGTTGAAGAGAACGCTTCAAATCTCGATAAACTTTTTTGAGTTTATTTAACTGTTCGACAATGTGAACAGGCAAGCGAATCGTCCGCCCTTGATTGGCAATTGTCCGGGTAATTCCTTGGCGAATCCACCAATAGGCATAGGTAGAAAACTTGTAACCCTTCTCTGGATCGAACTTTTCGGCTGCTCGATTTAAACCCAAAGCTCCTTCCTGAATTAAATCGAGAAAAGGCACGCCCCGATTAAGATAGCGTTTGGCAATCGAAACCACCAAGCGCAAATTCGAGCTGATCATTTTCCGTTTCGCCGACTGACACTGGTGGCGAAGCTGTTGCATTTGAGTTTCGCTTATCCCCAAAGCCGCTGCGATTTCAGCTTTTGTCGGCACTCTGTCCAATTCCTGCTGCAAACGCTGTTCTAGTTCATCCAGGGCTACCAATTCTTGAACGCGGCGCGCCAACTCTACTTCTTCGGCTGCTGTCAGTAGAGGATACCGAGCCATTTCCTTGAACAAAGCTCCCACTGGATCGTCGGCAGACCAGTTGTTGTATGCTGACGATCGAGTTACCGTCGGACGATCGATCTCGGTGTCTTCATCTTCTGCGATCGCGAATGAGGCTTCGGGTGCCACCGCAAAACTGCCTAGGTCAGATTCTGCCATATCGTGCTTGGTGTCGGTGGAAGGATTTGAAAAGTATCCCTTAACTTTAACCAATTTAACCCGAAATTTCCGAAATCCCAAATCCCAAATCCCAAATCCCAAATCAATTAGTTCGGGCTAGTAAAGGAGCAGCCTGCAACAACTGCTGAGTGTAAGGGTGCTGCGGATTAGTAAAAATATCCCTAGTCTTACCGATTTCAACAATTTTTCCAGCATTCATTACCGCAATACGATCGCAAAAAAATCTCGCCACCCACAAATCGTGCGTAATAAACAGATAAGTCAAATTAAATTCCTGCTTCAACTCCAACATCAGCTCTAAAACTTGAGTCTGCACGCTGGCATCCAGCATACTCACAGGTTCGTCGCAAATTATCAGTTGCGGCCGAGTAATCAAAGCACGGGCTATAGAAACTCGCTGCTGTTGTCCTCCTGACAATTCCCCCGGATAGCGGCGAAAGAAATCCTCCCCTGGACTTAAACCCACCCGCTCTAACATTTGGATTACTTGTTTTTTAGCTTCGCTGCCATTAGCTAATTTGTGAATAAACAAAGGATCAGCAATACTTTGCCCGACAGTCATCATCGGATTCAGGCAAGCGTGGGGATCTTGAAAAATCATTTGCATTTCGCGGCGGTGCTTCCTCACAGCATCGCGGTTCAGGGCAGTTATATCTATTCCTTGAAATTCCACTTTGCCGCCAGTCGCGGTAATTAGCTGCAAAATCGTGCGTGACAAGGTACTTTTGCCGCAGCCGGACTCCCCCACCAGCCCTAGGATTTCTCCCCGTTGTAGCTCTAAACTAACGCCGTCTACGGCTTTAATTACCTGCCGATTCCTGGAAAACAACTGATCTAATAAATTGCTTTCTAAACTGTAGTGTTGCTGCAAATTGGTTACGGTCAAAAGAGGCGAATTTGTTAAGTTTGCAGTAACGGCTTCAGTCCTGATTTCCTCGAATGCTAACCCTTTGTCAGAATCGGCTTGAATGTGCAAAGCTGCTTTGAGGAGCGATCGAGTATATTCGTGCTGCGGTTTTTCAAAAACGTTTAGCACCGGCCCTGTTTCTACAACTTTACCGCCGTACATCACCGCAATGCGATCGCAATACTCAGCCACCATCGCCAAATCGTGAGAAATCAACAAAATAGCCGTTCCCCGTTCCTCACAAAGTCTGGTTAATTCCTGCAAAATCTGAGCAGCTACAGTTACGTCCAAACTTGTAGTCGGTTCGTCCGCCACAATTAATTTGGGATCGAGCAAAAGAGCCAAAGCAATTGCTACTCTTTGCCGCATTCCGCCGCTAAATTCGTGGGGAAATTGCGACCAGCGAGACGCGGGAATTTTCACAGCTTCCAGAGTTTCGATTGCCCGTTTCTTAGCTTGCTTGCGATCCAAATTCGGTCGGTGAGCTTGCAAAGTCTCGATGCAATGTTCTCCTACAGTCATCAAAGGATCGAGACGAGTCATCGGATCTTGAAAAATCAATGCTACAGCTTCGCCCCGAAATTGTCTCAGCCGCGAAGCATTCATATCAAACACCGACTCTCCAGCAAAACTAACTCGCCCCTCAATCAGCGTTGAATCCGGCAGCAACCGCATCGCCGCCCTTCCCAAAGTTGACTTACCGCACCCAGACTCCCCAACTAATCCGAGCTTTTCCCCCGGTTTCAGCGTCAGGGAAACCCCGTCCACGGCCCAACCGGATTGGCCCCGCCGCTGGGGATAAGCTACTCGCAGATTGTCAACGGAAAATAGAGAAGAGTCATTAGTCATTAGTCATTAGTCCTTAGTCAATCGATTTTAGATTTTAGATTTTGGATTTTAGATTAAAGAATTAAAGCATTAACTTGCGCGAGATAAATTCGGGGGCTTGTATCCTGGATCCTTTCGGTCAGTAGTCAGCGGTCAGTTGTTATTTGTTATTTGTTATTTAATGGTCAATATCCTGGCTGTTAGTTGTTACTTCTTAGTGTTTCAGAGTTATTAGTTATGGGCAAGAGACGGCTCTGCTGTTTGTAAATACAAATAAAAATAGCTACAAACAAAGCTTTTATTAGTACATCATTCACCGAGCAACTGATAACTGACAACTGACAACTGACAACTGACAACTGACAACTGACAACTGACTAAATTTCCCTTCGCTTCAACTCAGCTCTCCGCAGTATGTAAGTAGCGGCACAATCTGCGTGAGGATGGTCTGCTAAAACTTCCGCGAGTTCCAACACATATCCGGCGATATCCGGCCCCAACTTCTCAGTCAGCACTTGACGTTCCCGAGAGGCGAGTTCTTGCACGCGGGCCTTAGCTTGCCAATTCGGAGAAAACATCTTGTCAATCTCGGTGTGGAATCCCAGACTTTCGAGAATGTCCCACTCGCCGTTATCGCACCAAATGCCCCCGCACAACATACAGCGCTCTATGTAAAAGGGCACTCTGCTGAAAGGAACTTTCGCCCGCGACAGATAGTGACCGTCTTCGGGACACAGCGCTGCTTTGCTGTCGTAGGGAGACGGCGTGAATTCTATGCCGAGAGTCGCTGTCGCATCAGGCTTCTCGGATTTGTTGTACCACTGGCTTTGCTCTTTTTGCCAAGCTTCGTATTCTCTGCCTGGAATCCAGATACCGTAACAGTTGGGACACCACTGCACCGACATACGGCCGGCTAAGGTACCGCCTTCTAAATTGGGATGTTTACATTTTGGACATTCCACCGCTTTATTTCTCCTTGCCTTATTAATTCCCTGTTAATTCAATTATTAATTCTGTATCTAGGCGGGCCCTGAAGAACCAGAATTTTTTTGCAGCAGCGCGCCACAGTAGCCAATTAGCGTGTTAAGCCGCGCGATCGCCCCAGTTTGCCTCGCCTTTGCTGTCGCTGGCTGGCGCGACGCTTGCAAAAAGGTGACATCTGTCCCCAATAACCGCAGTTGCTTGTGAATTTCCGTCAAATAGGACTGCTCTGGGGGTGTTTCTGAGGCGTCTAACTCATCGCTTTCGGCTCTCATAATTTGGTTTCCGAAAAATTGTTGCACTTTTGTGTATTCGATCGCCAGCGCGGCCCGATCCAGATTCTCCTGTGCAGCAGTTCTTTGTAGTTCTTCTAGCGCTTGCTGTAATTCTTGGTAGCACTGGCGGCGGTCTTCGGACAATATCATGATTTTGTAAACAAATTTGTATTTATAATCAAAGTAGATACTTACTTAAGTTTGCTCATAGGGAGGGAAGCTGTGCGTTTTTGGAGCTATTCCCTGTTTTGTGAGAACTTTTTTTGATTTGCTGCCCTGACTCTACCCTTCTGGCTGCTGCTTTTAGTTTAGCGTTGCCGGTAAATGCCGATCGCCCGCAACCTCAACGGCTACCGCCAAAATATGCTTATTTTACCCGATTTTCCCCGATCGACAGACTGCTGCGGCAGCAGTGGTGTCACTATCTTTTCCTACCTGCGAGGGGGGGCGACTCGGAATTAGATAGGTATAGTTTGAGAAAAATCGACTATTTTTTTGAATTGCAAATTGTGGCATTCAATTAGTTTAGTATAGCTAAACACATAATTTCGGCAATTCAACCGAAAACCGGCTTTTAACCATTTGTATTTCTAAGTTTTAAAGGTGTACCCCATGAACGCGAACACTCTGACTCCCTCTCCTTCGATCGATCCTGCTGTAGTTCCCGATTGGCTGCAAGAATGCCTGAATGCTCGATCGGAGCCTGATGGGGGCCCTAACCCGAATTGTTCGACGGACGACAGCTTAATTTGTCGGGCCTTTGAATTTGCCCGCGACTTGCACGAAGGACAATACCGCAAATCAGGAGAACCTTACATTTGCCATCCGGTAGCTGTCGCTGGAATACTCCGGTATATGGGCGGCAACAACGTCATGATTGCCGCCGGCTTCCTCCACGACATTGTTGAAGATACAGATATTACTCTCGAAGAAATAGAACAGCGGTTCGGCGCCGAAGTGCGACAGTTGGTTGAAGGTGTCACCAAGCTTTCTAAGTTTAATTTTTCCAGCAAAACAGAGCGCCTTGCGGAAAATTTCCGCCGAATGTTCCTAGCAATGGCTAAAGATATTCGCGTCATTGTCGTCAAACTGGCAGACAGGCTGCACAACATGAGAACTTTGGAGCATTTGTCCGAAGAAAAGCAGCGCAGTATTGCCCTAGAAACCCGAGATATTTTTGCTCCCCTAGCGAACCGTTTGGGTATTGGCCGCTTTAAGTGGGAATTGGAAGATTTAGCCTTTAAATACCTGGAACCTGAAGCTTACCGCGAAATTCAGGAATTGGTGGCGGTGAAGCGGGCCGATCGAGAAACTCAACTCGCAGAAGTCACAGATAGTTTGCGAGAAAGGCTTGACAATTTAGGCATTAAATGCTATGAAGTTAGCGGTCGTCCCAAACATTTGTACGGAATTTATGGGAAGATGCAGCGCCGCCAAAAAGGCTTTAACCAAGTGTACGATATTGCAGCGGTGCGGATCATAGTAGAAACCAATGATGACTGTTATCGGGCTTTGGCGATCGTCCACGATTCTTTCCGCCCGATTCCCGGCCGCTTTAAAGATTATATCGGTTTACCAAAAGCCAACCGCTACCAATCTTTGCACACCGGAGTAATCGGAACCAGCGGCCGCCCCATCGAAGTGCAAATCCGCACCGTAGCCATGCACCACATTGCAGAATACGGCATTGCCGCGCACTGGAAATACAAAGAAACCGGCGGTTCTAACACAAAAGTCACCGGCGATGACGAAAAATTTACTTGGCTGCGACAACTCCTTGAATGGCAAAGCGACCTCAAAGACGATCGCGAATATTTACAAAGCATTAAGGACAACTTATTCGACGAAGATATTTACGTTTTTACTCCTAACGGAGACGTAATTGCTCTCAATAGCGGATCAACTCCCGTAGATTTTGCTTACCGCATTCACACAGAAATTGGCAATCACTGCACCGGTGCCAGAGTCAACGGGCGAATGGTGACACTAGACAAGGTTTTAAAGAACGGCGATATTGTAGAAATCTTGACCCAAAAAAATGGTCATCCGAGTTCCGATTGGCTGAATTTTGTCAAGACAAACGGAGCAAAAAACCGAATTCGCCAGTGGTTGAAGCGATCGCACCGAGATGAAAATCTCGCTCGCGGCCGAGAATTGCTGGAAAAAGAATTAGGTAAAAACGGCTTAGAATCTTTGCTAAAATCTGAACCCATGCAATCGGTGGCTCAGCGCTGCAACTACCACAGCGTCGAAGATTTAATCGCCGGTTTAGGCTACGGCGAAGTCACCCTAAATCTCGTAGTAAATCGACTGCGAGATTTAGTAAAAGTGCAGCAAAAAATTGAAGCTGCTCCCGCAGCAACCCACGAATTGCCCCAGCTAATACCTGCATCGACGACACCGAAACCATTACCGAGTTCGTCTCCGAGCAAATCGCCCATCGCAGGTGTAGAGGGATTGCTCTACCATTTAGCCGGCTGTTGCTGTCCGATTCCTGGGGAATCAATTATTGGAGTTGTGACTCGCACTCGCGGAATTTCGATTCACCGACAACGATGTTCAAATGTTGAGAGCGTACCTGGGGATCGCTTGGTTCCTGTGAGTTGGAATTCCAGCAACCGCAATGAATCTCGACCCAACACTTATCCGGTTAACATTCAAATTGAAGCCCTCGATCGAGTGGGAGTTCTCAATGATGTTTTATCGCATTTGAAGGACAACCAAGTAAACGTCCGCAGCGCTCAAGTCAAAACATATCCCGGATTGCCGGCCTTAATTGATTTGTGCATGGATATCCAGGATAAACAACAGTTCGAGCGGACTTGTATGCAAATTAAAAAGATGAGCGATATTTTGAATTTGCGGAGGCTGAGTGAAGGGACTTAGAAATTTAATTTAGCGGCTGATGCGGGAAATTGGTAAGTAGTAATTGAAAATAAACTTTTCTATTTAAACTCTTAACAATTCCCAAACTATAGCAATCCTTGCAGGAGTCGTAAATTTTTTACCCCACCCCAACCCTCCCCTTATCAAGGGGAGGGAGTAAGAAATTCACAAATGATTTAGGATTGCTATAGCCGCAGTCGGCTGTTAGCAAGCAGTAAGAATAATTTACGACAAATAAGTTAAAGCATGGATGACAGTCAGTTAGAAAATCTCCTCAAAGACATTGAATCCGATCGAGTAGAGCGCAAGGCCTCAACATCCGATAGGGGTAAACTCCGTCAGGCTATATGCGCTTTTGCCAACGACTTGCCAAACCACCAACAGCCAGGGGTACTATTTATAGGTGTTAATGATGATGGAAGCTGTGCCAATTTGAGCATCACCGATCAACTGTTACTAACCCTCTCGGATATGCGTTCAGATGGAAATATACTGCCTTTTCCCGCGATAACCGTGCAAAAGCGAACGCTTGCGGGATGCGAGTTAGCAGCAGTCATTGTAGAACCATCAGATGCACCCCCTGTCCGCTATGAGGGGCGAATCTGGGTACGGGTGGGCCCCCGCCGCGCTACTGCCACAGCCGAAGAAGAGCGCCGTCTCTCAGAAAAACGGCGTTCCAGAGATTTACCTTTTGATATTCAATCTTTGCCTTCCGGGACACTAGATGACTTAAATTTAACTTTATTTCAACAGGAATATCTACCTTCAGCATTGCCTAGTGACATATTAGAAGAAAATCAAAGAACCGTCGAACACCAATTAGCATCAGTAAGATTTATTACCAGTTTACCGTCAATTCAGCCAACAAATTTAGGTATATTGGTAGTAGGAAAAGACCCAAGGCAATTGATACCGGGTGCTTACATTCAATTTTTGCGAATTGAGGGAACTGAGCTAACCGACCCAATTAAAGACCAGAAAGAAATTGCCGGGCCACTTTCTATGATGCTGAGAGTGTTAGATGAAATACTGCAATCTCATATCTCAATAGCTTCTGATATTACCGCTCAGTCAGTGGAAATCCAGCAGCCAGATTACCCGTTAGTAGCACTGCAACAGCTTGCTAGAAATGCGCTCTTGCACCGCACCTATGAAGGGACGTATGCACCAGTAAGAATTACCTGGTTTAGCGATCGCATTGAAATTCAAAACCCCGGAGGGCCCTTTGGACAAGTTAACAGACAAAATTTTGGTAGGCCTGGAATCACTGACTACCGCAATCCAAACTTAGCAGAAGCCTTAAAAAATCTTGGTTATGTACAAAGGTTTGGAATGGGTATCGCCATAGATCGCAATTCACTGCAAAAAAATGGCAGTCCACCACCGGAGTTTGTTGTCGAAGATGCTCATGTTTTAGTAATTATTAGGAGGCATCCGTGACAGTACCCATTATTGCTTTTTTCAATAATAAAAGTGGCGTCGGTAAAACTTCGCTAGTATATCATTTAGCCTGGATGTATCGCAATTTAGGAATGCGGGTGCTAGCAGCAGATTTAGACCCCCAAGCCAATCTGACTGCTGCTTTTCTAGAGGAAGAACGTTTAGAAGAATTGTGGGAAGGCAATAACCGACCTAACACAGTTTTTCGCTGCGTACAGCCTTTAGTTAGAGGAATTGGTGATATTGCTACTCCAGAAGTAGAGCACATTGAAGAAAGATTGGGACTCTTGGTAGGAGATTTATTGCTCTCTGGATTTGAAGATGACCTCTCAGCAGAATGGCCCGGCTGCACCGATCGCAAGGAGCGTTCTTTTCGGGTCATTTCTGCTTTTTGGCGACTCTTGCAAGAAGCAGCAACAGTTCATCAAGCTGATGTAGTTTTGACAGACATCGGCCCGAATTTAGGAGCGATTAACCGGGCCGCTTTGATTGCAGCTAACTATGTAGTAGTTCCTCTATCACCGGATTTATTCTCACTGCAAGGATTGAAAAATCTCGGCCCAACTCTCAGACGCTGGCGGCAAGAATGGCTAGAAAGATTAGAGAAAAATCCTGCCCCTGATTTAAAGCTTCCTCAAGGTCAAATGCAACCTGTTGGTTATATTGTCCTGCAACACTCGGTACGGCTAGACCGCCCAGTGAAAGCTTATCAGCGATGGATTGCACGGATTCCTAATATTTATCGGGAAGCTGTGCTCAATGAATCGGAAAATAGCACACTTTCCATCGCCGAAGATCCTCACTGTTTAGCTTTGCTAAAACACTATCAGAGTCTGATGCCGCTTGCCCAGGAAGCCCATAAACCTATGTTCCACCTCAAACCTGCGGATGGGGCAATTGGTTCTCACATCCAGGCCGTGCAAAGTGTTTACGGAGACTTTAAAAAGCTAGCTCATAAAATTGCTGAAACCGTAGAAATCCCAATACTTACCAATTTCTAATCCCAACTTTTAAGTAAGCTGCTACGCCTATAAAGTGAACTTTTAGGAGAGAAACTAACCATTACTTTGCGCTAGGTGCGGGCTTTGCAGCGCCCAGCTTTTGCTGCAAAAACTCCTGCGCCACTTGTCCCGCTTCCTGCTGTTCCCCGTCAACTTGATAGTTGAGTTTCCGCATATCTTCCTCAGAGATTTTGCCGCCCAATTCTGCGAGCACTGGACGCAATTCCGGGTATTGTTCCAAAATTTGCGATCGCACAACCGGAACTGCTTCGTAGGGCGGGAAATAGCCCTTGTCATCTTTGAGAACTACTAAACCTAAACTTTGAATCAAACCGTCCGTCGTATTACCAGCAATCACATCTACTTCTTTTTGTTGCAGCGCTTGATAAAGCAATCCTAACAGCAATTCCTTCGGTTGTTCTCGAAACTTAATTCCGTAAGTTTTCGCCAACCCGGGAAACCCATCTTCTCTCTCGTTAAATTCTGGGCCGAAACCAGCCCGGAGGTTAGGTGAAGCTTTCCCAAGTTGCGAGAGAGTTTGTAAATTGAGTTTTTTGGCATCGTCTCCCCGCACAATAATCGCAAAACTGTTATTAAATCCCAGCGGTTCCGTCCATTCTGCTTTAAACTGTTTGGGATATTCTTGTTTGAGGTAATCGAGGACTTTTTTGGGGTCAGAAATCGGTTTTTGTTTGAGCAGGTTGGCGTAAGCAGTCCCCGTGTATTCGACGTACAAGTCGATTTTACCTGCTGTTAGGGATTGATGGCAAAGCGAACCTCCCAGATTCAGTTCTCGTTCTACTTTGATATCTGTTTTAGCTTCGATATGGCGTGCTAAAATTTCGGCGAGGATGACTTGTTCGGTAAAGTCTTTCGAGCAGATGACAACTTGCTTTTCGGGCTTAGAGGTACATCCTGCTACTGCAAGCAAGCAAAGCAGCCAGCAGGAATAGAAAAAAAAATCGTTCTTAGATATTTTCATGACTTAACTCAAATTAAGCATCTACAATTAATACTTTATAAGTTATAGCATAAAGCCCCGATCGCAGACTTTTTCAAGAGGTCTGCGCTTTAACACCGATCGCACTTTACCCAAGTTCCGTTTTCCTGTTGTAACATTTATTTATAGACATGGAGGACAAAAAATGGTAATCAGCGTCAGCGATATTATCCAGCAGCAGCGGCAATTTTTTGCGACTGGGAAAACGAAAGATGTGGATTTTCGGCTTGAACAACTCAAAAAACTTAAAAGTGCGATCGAACTTAATCAATCACGAATAGTCGATGCCGTCAAGGCAGACCTCGGTCGGCCGGAATTCGAGGCTTATCTTGAAATCGCATCGATCGCCGAAGTTAATTATGCCATCAAAAACCTCAAATCGTGGGTAAAGCCGAGAAAAGTGGCTGCTTCGATAGATCAATTCCCAGCATCGGCCCGCATTTACCCTGAACCTTTGGGCGTTGTTTTAATC
Organism: Microcoleus sp. AT8-A3; assembly: GCF_036705675.1. Lineage (NCBI taxonomy): Bacteria > Bacillati > Cyanobacteriota > Cyanophyceae > Oscillatoriales > Microcoleaceae > Microcoleus > Microcoleus sp. AT8-A3. The sequence goes on along the minus strand of NZ_JAUBVD010000004.1, from coordinate 93,917 downwards.
ATCGGGCCTTGGAATTACCCATTTCAGCTAATGATATCACCTTTGGTCGGGGCGATCGCCGCCGGCAACTGTGCACTTCTCAAACCTTCGGAAATCGCCTCGCACACCTCCGAAGTTATCGCCGACCTGATATCCAAAACCTTCGATCCCGCCTATATAGCCGCCGTCGAAGGAGGAGTCGAAATCAGCCAACAATTGCTAGCCGAAAAATTTGACCACATCTTCTTTACAGGCGGCACTAAAATCGGTAGAATAGTCATGGAAGCTGCCGCTAAACACCTGACACCTGTCACATTAGAATTAGGTGGAAAAAGTCCTTGCATTGTAGACTCAGACATTCAGGTTGAATACACAGCAAAACGCATTGCGTGGGGCAAATTTCTCAATGCCGGACAAACTTGCATCGCTCCCGATTACCTATTAGTTGATAAAAAAGTTAAACCTGCTTTGATGACAGCAATTAAAACAGCCATTCACGAATTTTACGGCGACAATCCGCAAACAAGTCCCGACTATTCGCGGATTATCAACCAGCGGCAATTAGACCGTTTGAGTGCGTTTATCAAAGATGGAGAAATTGTCGTCGGTGGGGAAGTGAAACCGGAAGATAGATATATTGCACCGACGGTTTTAGATCGTGTTTCCTGGGATTCGCCGGTGATGCAGGATGAGATTTTCGGGCCGATTTTGCCAGTTTTGGAGTATGATGATTTCGGGGAGGCGATCGCCCAAATCAACGCCCGTCCCAAACCTTTAGCTTTGTATTTGTTCTCCAAAAATAAAGAGAAACAAGAGCGAGTTTTGCGGGAAACTTCTTCGGGGGGAGTTTGTCTCAACGACACGGTTATGCAAGTGGGAGTAAAAGATTTACCTTTTGGCGGAGTTGGTGAAAGCGGCATCGGTAGCTATCACGCAAAAGCAAGTTTTGATACCTTTTCGCATCAAAAAAGCGTGCTGCAAAAGTCATTTTTACTTGACTTAAAATGGCGGTACGCTCCCTATAAGGGTAAGTTGGATTTGATTAAGAAAATTATCGGTTGATCGATCGCACTTGAAGGGGCGGGTTCGCCAACTTTTACAATATCACCGAGATAGCCAAATCAACCCGCCCATTCCTGATATTATCGGTCAACCGATTCCACAGTGAACGATAATTTCCAGAAATTTTAAAGGATTGCTCATCTGTTTTTTGAACGATTTCGATCGCAATGTCTGCCTTGCACCATTCTCAAAAACAGGCTTTCCGGCCTGTTCCACAAAGAGTGAATTTCTTGTGGGTTGGGCATCCTACCCGCCCATAAAAAGCTTATTAAAAATGGTGCAAGATGTCAATCCTAAAGGACAGTTGCCCTTCAAAATAATTCAGATTAGAAATGTCTATAATATCTTTTAGCATCTTCTCGCTAAACAGCAATTTATGGAACCTTTAGCAACAGAACCCTGTGCAGCCTGCAGCCCAAACTCTGCCCGCGTCACAGCTTACGAAATTGTCCAGCTAAAACCTCAAATTCCCGACTGGAATTTGACCGAAAAAAATGGCATTCCCCAAATAGAACGCACCTACGAATTCCCGGATTTCAAAAGTGCGATCGCCTTTACAAACAGCGTCGGCGAAGCAGCAGAAACTGAAGGACATCACCCCGCACTGTTAACCGAGTGGGGGAAAGTTACCGTTACTTGGTGGACTCACGAGATTTCTGGACTGCACCGCAATGACTTTATTATGGCAGCGAAAACCGATGCGATCGCCAATCAATTCCCAAAATAAAATCCGACTTATAGCCCGATCGCAGTTTAAGAAAGCACCGCCCTGGGCACTGGTGAATGTTGATTGGCATTATTCAACAACTCCAGATTCAGTCGGTAGCCGACATTGCGTACAGTTTGAATCAAGCTCGGCTGTCGCGGGTCGATTTCGATTTTTTTACGCAGAGAGAGTACGTGAGTGTCGATCGTCCGGGGGTTATCAATCGCATCAGGCCAGGCCCGACGCAGCAAATCCGAGCGCGACAGCGGCACTCCTCCAGCTTGAGCTAGCACGTACAGCAGGCTAAATTCCTGGGGAGTCAGCTCAATATGTTCCTCGTACAACCTGACTCGGCGCTGCACCAAATCAATTTTCAGCAGCCCGCACTCCAGCGTCGCCGGCGGTAGCATCGTGCGGTTGCGGCGCATCAGAGCTTCCACCCTGGCCATAAACTCTTGCATCCCAAAGGGTTTAGTCAGGTAATCGTCTGCCCCCGCCTTCAAACCTTCAACAATATCCGATTCCGAATTCCGCGCCGACAGCATCAAAATCAGCGACTGCTGCTGCTGTTGTAGCCAGTGGCAAAATTCCAAACCGTCCCCATCGGGCAATTGGGCATCCAGAATGACTAGGGTTGGCTGGCGGCTGAAAAATATTTCCCTAGCGTGACTGATATCCGCTGACTGGTGCACCCAGTGACCGACTTGCTGTAGATGCCAGCCCAAGAGCGATCGCAGGTGCGGATTCCCTTCAACAATTGAAATACTTGCAGATTCCACAGAGGCGAGCTTCCCATATCACTAATTGCTACAAGGTTAACAGAGCTTTTGTCAAGCTTTTGTAACCATCGCTACTCAAGCATGAGCTGCGTTTAAAGCAGCGGACATACCTAGGGTAGGAATTTTAAAGATTGGGTTAATTTGGCAGGGTCAGCCTGCAGAAAGGTTAAATCATTCTGGCGATGAGCTTACAATGAAAATAGGACAGTGTAAAGCCGATCGATCCCATGCCCCAACCGCCTGCCAAAAGCGATCCCCCCGACCCAGCCCCCAATTCCAGGAGGTTGACAAATCGCGCAAGTGAAACTAGAATTCCTCCAACCGTTCGCTCGGTAGCCGGAACACTCAGCCACTTTGACCGTCAAATTCAGCCACATCCCGACTCAATTAAACGCACAGCGAATTATCTAGGTGCGCGCAAAAAGTCGAGCAACTGCATTGCAACGAGTGAAATTTTTTATGGAGGGTAGCCTGTTGAGCAGGGTAAAAACTTTTATTTAGAAATAGCTTCAAGCTGAGCCACTCAGCATCAATCGAGGCCATTCCTAAATCCCGCCGTCATTATACAAACCACAAAGGATTTCAAACTCACACCATGCTACAAGACACCCAAACAATCCGGCACTACCAAAAACTCACCGACGCCCTCGTCGAAATGTGGAATAGAGGTTATCGCTTTGATGACCTGCGGCTTTACTTAGACGGCTATTTAGCAGCCCTGCGGCACTCCAACAGTTTGGAACCCTATCTGATTCACAGACTAGAGGAAGAAGCAGCCCGTTACATTCACGACCCCTCCAATTTTGCAATGCCACAGACCCAAACTGAAGCAGACTACTATTAAATAGCAAATTCGGTTTGATAAACCCTTGATGATTTGGGAATGGGGAATGGGGAATTGGGAATTGGGAATTGGGAATTTTAACTGGTTCCCCGGCTATGCCTCGGAACCGATGTCCACAGGCTCGGCCTCGCTTTGGGAGCCTAAAAATTCGATGCCTAGCCTACTGCATTGCGTTCCTAGGCTTTGCCTGGTAACGAATAATTACAGCACTTTCCAGGTAAGTGAAGTACAGAGAAACCGGGTTTCTTGAATAAAACCGGTTTCTGGCGAGAAATCCAGAAGAAACCCGGTTTCTGGGGTGTACTTTATCAACCTGGAATCCGCTGTAAGTAAATTAACTTAATTCAAAGTAAAACGCGATTGCTGTTATTTCCCCGACTTCTTTAAGAAGTCGGGGAAATGTTTTTTCTGTCTAATTTAAGAAGCCAAAGCCACTTCCACAACTTCTTGCAATTCGCCCTTTTGATACATCTCGATCATAATATCCGAGCCACCAATAAACTCGCCGTTGATATAAACTTGAGGAATTGTCGGCCAGTTGGAATACTCTTTAACGCCTTGACGAATTTCCTGGTCTGCTAAAACATCAACAGTTTCGTAAGGCACTCCCAAAGTATTGAGAATTTGCACCACAGTATTAGAAAAACCGCACTGGGGCATTAACTTATTGCCCTTCATAAAAACCATGATTTTGTTTTGCTTAACCAACTCGTCAATTCTTTGATGTGCTGTTGTACTCATGGTAGGTCCTAATATTGTTTGAAAATTTTTCAACGTTGACTGACGCAGAAACCGGGTTTTTTAGGAAAATCTTTCGTTACAGCCATAGATTCCGGTTAAAAAACCCGGTTTCTTTGGTTTTTGTGGGTAAGTGCAGCAGTTGTATTTCAAGCAACTATTGACACAAGCACAAACTTGTGATACCCAATTGCCGCTCAACAATTAAGCAGCTTGACTTTTCGCTTCCCATTCTGCAGGAGTTAAGGTTTCCAAGCCCAAAGCGTGGATGGCTTCACTAGCCATTGCCTGTTTGAGAGCGCCGTATACCAGTTGGTGCTGCTGTACTCGGCTTTTTCCTTCAAAGGCTGCAGAGACGACTCTCGCCTGGTAGTGGTCACCGCCACCGGTCAAATCGTCAACTTGTATTTTAGCGTCGGGCAACCCTGCCTTAATCATTTCTGCTACTTGAGACGGTGTAACCATTGGTTTCTCTGATAAACGGCTGTAATTTAGATTTTAGTGGAACTATTTGTTAGACGATCGCGGTTGACTGCTGGCAGGTCGGGGAAAGGGCGAATCCACAAAACCCAATTCCAGTAACTGCTGGTAAGCTTTCTTGCCCAAGTCGCGAGTTGGCTGCTGCGATCGAATAATCTGAATCAGCAGGGGCACAGCCAGTTCGGGCTTATTTTGGGCCCGGTGTACCAACGCCAGCCGGTAGGTGGCTTCGTCGCGCATTTGGGCTGTTTCTACAGCTTTGGTGCGGTGGCTTTCCGCCAAGCGGATGTCAATTCCGGCAAAACTGCTACCCAGTTGTTGGTAGAAGTTGGACAGTTGATTGAAAATTTGGCGGGATTCTTGGAGTTTTTGAGTAGCCAGTGCGTAATTCTGAGAGGAAATAGCACTGCTGGCTTCTGTCATCAAACGCTGGCCTCCTGGGACGCTCAGCAGACTGCTGTCTTGCGTCAGAGGGCGAAGATTGTTGGGGTCTGTGGGGTCGTCGGCGGGCTCGATTTGCTGTTGGTTCTCTGGCCCAGAAGGTTGTTGTGCTTGGACTTGGATCGGTTGCAACAGGGTAAAAGCTGCGATCGCCCCGATCGTAATCCGGGCAGTGGAGCGAAGCCAGCAAACAGTTCCAGAGTATACCATGAAATTACTTTGCGCCTATGCGCTTTAAAAAAATATTTAGCTTGAGCCGATCTTACCATTGGCGATCGCAACCGGCTAAGTGTAAACCAAATTTGTTGAAATGTCAAAGGGTGGGCGATCGATTTTGGATTTTAGATTTTGGATTTTAGATTTTGGATTGAACAAGGAAATCGCGGGGGATTGGACAGATCCCGGCAATCTAGTCCGGGACGCAGAAACCGGGTTTTTTTACCTAAATACTGCATTTGAGGCTTTAAACCTGGTAAAAAACCCGGTTTCTTTGGTATTTGATGCGTAAGTCCCGATCTAATTCAACAATCGAACGCACCATGAATATGGCAATTGAAAGAACAGCTTACGGTCAACTGCTGGCTAAATCTCAGCCTAAGCCAATCCTGAACGAAGAAGATAATGATCTTGCCCTCGCAGAAGTCGATTTTCTGATGTCTAAGGAAGAATTAACAGTAGAAGAAGAAACTTTACTGAGTCTCTGGGGGCTGTTGATCGAAGAATACGAATCAAAATATTACCCAATTCCAGAAGCGACTCCCCAGGATGTTCTATTGCATCTCATGGAAGTTCGCGAACTCAAACAAGCCGATTTGGTGGGTGTGATTGGTTCCAAAGGAGTAGTCTCTGAGGTGGTTAATGGTAAACGGGCGATTAGCAAAGCCCAAGCTAAGGCGCTGGGAGAATTTTTTAATGTTAATCCTAGCGTGTTTATTTGAGCGTGTTTATCTGAAAAACTCGCTGATATCGAAAAAGACTCGGCGGTTGAAACCGCTAGCAACGCGATCGCACAAACTAAGTCCGACGCGGACTGATGGAAAAACTACCGCTGTTAGTTACAGATTCAAACCCCTCATAGCAAAAACCTCCCTGACAGCTTATAAATATGTTTGATAAATCTACATCAAAATCAAACAGGAACATTTCTGATGGTACAACCAAGCAAACCCACCTCCGAGACTCTCCAAAACTATCAAGGAATTGGAGTTCCCGATGAAAGTCTCCCACTGATTTTGCAGCGCGGCGGCGATGAATTGCTGCTGTCAAAAGCGGACGATCGCTTTACAGTCCGCCCCTCACCAACAGCATCAGCCTCAAACGATTGGGCTGCAACAACTGGGGCAAAACTCAACCGCCGCGTCGGCCAAAGTAATCTCGAAGAATATCTCGTTTCAGCCGATCGCCTAGAAGCAGCAATGCAAACAGCGCGCGCCAGCGATGCCGTAGCTTTTGCCAGCCACGTCTATTGCCCCGCGAACAATCCCAGTACATTCTTTTATTTAACCGACCAAATTACCATTCAATTTGGCGAACAAGTAGACGAAGAATCGCGAAAGGCGATCGCCAATGCAGCAGCTTTAAAAATAGTCCGGCCAGTAGAAGGAATTCCCAACACCTTCGTCTGCTTCGTCACCAAACAAGCAACAGAAAACCCGGTCAAAATTGCCAACCGCCTGACAAGATATCCAGAAGTTCTCGTAGCAGAACCCAACATTTTAGTAGAGACGCAGCAGCATTACACGCCCCGCGATCCGCTTTATCCCAAACAGTGGTATCTCAACAACAAAGGCGGCAAGGAACTTGTCGGCGGTGCTCAAATTTATGCAGAACCAGCTTGGAACCTGACTCGCGGAGTTCGATCGATCGTAATTGCGATCGCCGACGATGCAGTTGACATCACCCACCCGGATTTTCAAGCCCAAGGCAAAATCGTCTCACCCATCGATTTCAAAGAGGGCGACACTTCCCCGATGCCAGTCGCCGACTCAGACAACCACGGCACAAGTTGTGCCGGCGTCGCCGTTGCTGAAGAAAACGGCAAAGGCATTGTCGGCGTCGCCCCCGGATGCGCCCTGATGCCCATTCGTACCACGGGTTTTCTCGATGACGATTCTGTCGAAAAAATATTTAATTGGGCGATCGAAAAAGGTGCCGCCGTCATTTCTTGCAGTTGGGGGCCTGCGGCAGTTTACTATCCCCTTTCCCTGCGGCAGAGTGCCGTTATCACCAAAGCAGCAACCCAAGGGCGGGGCGGCAGAGGCTGCGTTATTCTGTTCGCTGCCGGCAATGCCAACCGCCCAGTCAACGGCACAATTAACGAGAAAGGCTGGCCCAACAACGTCCTGGGCGGTCAAACTAGATGGCTGGCAGGATTTGCCGTCCACCCCGACGTAATTGCCGTCAGCGCTTCCACTTCCCTCAACAAAAAAGCAGCCTACAGCAATTGGGGCACCAGCATCTCGGTTTGCGCCCCCAGCAACAACGCGCCGCCGGGAACTTGGTTGCCAGAAACCGGATTTATCGGCACGCCGCCGGAGGTGACGCAGTATTTGCCCGGTTTGGGGGTGTTTACTGCCGATCGAGTGGGCAATCGGGGCTACGACTGGGGGGACTATACTGATACTTTTGGCGGTACTTCCAGCGCCACTCCAGTAGTCGCTGGGGTTGCAGGGTTGATACTTTCGGCTAACCCCCGTTTGACGGCGCGGGAAGTGCGGGGAATTCTCGAACAAACTGCTGAGAAAATTGTCGATCCCGATCCCGATCCCCAGTTGGGCAATCGCATGGGAAATTACGATCCTAACAACGGCCGCAGCGATTGGTTTGGTTACGGGAAAGTGAATGCTTTTAAAGCTGTGCAAGCTGCGGTGAGAAAGGGCGGCGGCAATCCGAATATCGGGGGTACAGTGTTCAGCGATATTTCTGGACATTGGGCACAGAAGTTTATTGAAGCTTTGGCTGCGGCGAATATAATTAGCGGTTTTCCTGACGGTTCTTTTAGGCCTGATGACAGTTTAAACCGTGCTCAATATGCGGCGCTGTTGGTGAGTGCGTTTAGTCCGATTCCGAGGGTGCCGGCTACAAATTTTATTGATGTTTCTGCTACTTTTTGGGCGAGAAGTGCGATCGAACGGGCAAATCGGGGGGGGTTTTTGGCGGGGTTTCCGGGGTTGAAGTTCGGCCCGAATCAGAATTTAACTAAGGCTGATGCGATCGTGTCTTTGGTTAACGGTTTGGAACTTAAGGGCGGCAATCCTGATACTTTGAAAGTTTACACCGATCGCTCTCAAATTCCTAATTATGCTTTAAGTGCGATCGGCACAGCAACTGCTTTGAAGATTGTGGTTAATTATCCTTCCCGCGATTGGCTTTCGCCGCTGCGGGACATTACCCGCGGTGAGATTTCGGCTTTGATTTACCAGACTTTGGTGGCGATTAATCGGGCAAAGGCGATCGATTCTCCTTACATTGTTTAATCGCGATCGGTTCGTAGTGAGGACTGAATTCCTGATAATTTTATGAGGACTTTAGTCCTCACTACAAACCTATTTTATTGTGGCATTTTTAAGCTCGAAAATCCCCCAAAGCTTTCAAGGCAAATTGTGGCAAAGCCAACATCCTCCGCCACCGCCAAGGTTCTTGATAAAGCCGATACAACCATTCTAAATGATTGTCGCAAAACCAAGCAGGGGCGCGAGTTTTTTTGCCCGCCCAAATATCAAAACTGCCGCCAACTCCCACCCAAATCGAATCAGGACAAAGATGCCGGTGTTCGGCAATCCAAAACTCTTGGCGCGGCACTCCCAAGCCCACAAAAATCAGTTTTGGCTGCATTTCTTTCAAGCTTTGATCCAAGTCTTTTTGTTCGTGTGGCGAGAGATATCCATGCTGAGAAACAATCGACAATCCCTTAACTTTTTGCTGCCAATTTTCTGCTGCCGCCTCCGCAATTCCGGGGTAACCTCCGAAGAAAAATATTGATTCAGAATTCGGCAAGTTTCCGGCAGCTTCTAACAGCGATTCTGCTAATTCAATCCCCGGATAGCGCTGTGCCGGTTTGCCACGCAGCCGCAAGTACAACACCACTCCCGAACCGTCGGGAATCACGAGTTCCGCTTTGCGGATTACATCTGCTAAGGCCTGATTTTGCTCGGCTTGCATGGCCATTTCAGCATTCAAAGTCACCACATGACTTCCTAACCCTTGATGCAGACGCTCCATCAGCCAACCTGCATAATCATCTAATATGTGAACTGGTAGTCCCAGCACTGAAAATTGCGGGCGCGATCGATCCATATTTTTTTCTTTGAGATTCCTACACACCTAGTTATTTAAATTAGCTTAGATTGGCGATCGACGCTAGACCAGTTTTGGTCGCAAAAAACCCGGTTTGTGCCACCAAGAGTCTGTTAAGTCATCGTTCTGTGGCCCAGAAACCGGTTTTTTTGTAAGCGACGAGTCGCGCAAGTTCATTAGAGTTTGCCCGCCAAGTGCGATCGAGCATTAGCGTTCGATTTTTTTGACAGAGCCGTCTGCGTACCATTCCATCGGTACTAGCTCAATTTTACCATTAATTTTCACTGTAGAGTAGACAACTTTCACGAAAGGAACGCTGTTGTTATTGTGGTTTTGGGTAGACATGGCAATTACCTTTTTGTGTTTGGATAACTTGAGAAATAATCTAATCTCTGATATATTTAAAAGTCTATTCACCCCAAATCTACTCGCATCAGGAAAAAGCAGGAAAACGAAATGGCGATCGCAAAAAACCAGCGGCAAACCAGGTTAGATTATTACTACGAGCAAATCAAAACCATCATCCTCAAGCGCCAGAACCCAATTACTGGTTTGCTGCCCGCGAGTACCGCCGTTAACGCCCACGGCGACTACACCGATGCCTGGGTGCGCGACAACGTGTACAGCATTCTCGCGGTTTGGGGTTTGGGTTTAGCTTACCGCAAAATTGATGGAGATCAGGGCAGGACATTTGAACTCGAACACAGCACAGTCAAACTGATGCGCGGCTTGCTGTTTGCGATGATGCAGCAATCGAGCAAAGTAGAACATTTTAAAAATACTCAGTCGCCGCTAGATGCCCTGCACGCTAAATACAATACTCAAACTGGAGGTATTGTTGTCGGTGATGACAAGTGGGGACATTTACAGTTAGACGCTACATCTATATTTTTATTAATTCTTGCTCAAATGACGGCTTCCGGGCTGCACGTAATTTTTACAATTGATGAAGTCAATTTCGTGCAAAATTTAGTTTACTACATCGGTAGAGCCTACCGCACGCCGGATTACGGAATTTGGGAAAGAGGTCATAAAATTAATCGCGGCAATGCAGAATTGAACGCCAGTTCAGTTGGCATGGCAAAAGCAGCGCTGGAAGCAATAAATGGGTTGGATTTGTTCGGAATTAAAGGCTCTCAAGCATCGGTGATACACGTTTTGCCAGACGAAATTGCCAGAAGTCGCATAACTTTGGAATCGCTTTTGCCTCGCGAATCGAGTTCAAAAGAAGTAGATGCCGCTTTATTGAGTGTGATTAGCTTTCCGGCTTTTGCTGTGGAAGATCGAGAATTAATAGAACGGACTCGAAATAAGATTATTGACAAATTGCAAGGAAATTACGGCTGCAAGCGGTTTCTGCGGGACGGACACCAAACAGTGTTGGAAGATGCCGATCGCCTGCACTACGAGCCCACAGAATTAAGGCAGTTCGAGCACATTGAATGCGAGTGGCCGCTATTTTTCACTTATTTATTGTTGGACGGCATATTTCAGGGAAATCAAGCCCAAGTGCAAGAGTACCAGCAGCGTTTGGAATCTTTAGCAGTCGATCGCTCTGGTGTGCCGCTACTACCAGAATTGTACTACGTCCCCGCCGAAAATATAGAAGCAGAAAAGCTAAATCCCAGCAGCCAGCAGCGCTTACCCAATGAAAATATTCCCCTAGTTTGGGCCCAAAGTCTGTATTTTCTCGGTCAATTGCTAAATGAAGGATTAATCGCAGTGGGCGATATCGATCCGCTGGGAAGGCATCTGTCAGTGGACCAACACAGAGAACCTTTAGTGCAAATTGCACTGTTAGCTGAAGACGAAGATTTGCAAGCAGAATTAGCCGCTAACGGCATTGCCGCGCAAACCCCAAAACAGGTAGAACCTATTCAAGTCCGCCAGACTAAAGAATTATCAGCTATTTACACGCAAATTGGACGAAACGACCAATTAGGCTTAACCGGCCGCCCCGTGCGCCGTTTGCGGAGTTTAACAACTTCTCGGGTGTTTAAAATTCGCGAAGAGGCGATCGTATTTCTTCCCTCATTTTTGAACAGACAAGAGTTTTACTTAACTTTAGATTACCATTTTTTAGTAGCTCAAATCAAGAGCGAAATAGCTCACATTCACCGCCACTGGTATCAGTTGGGACGCCCTACGGTAACGCTGATGCTGACTCACACGATGCTGGAAACCGGTCGGGAAGTGTTGTTAGAATTAATGAAGGAATTCCGGGATGGACACTGTAACAATACGCCAGTTAAACTTGGAAATATTAAGCAGTTAATGCTGACCGCTGGCACGGAGAGAATTGATTTCATGCACGATTTTGAATTCACAGAATCTCCAGTTACAGGTGCAGTCGAAACTCCCAGATATCTCGGTTACAATCCTGAAAAAACTTGGCCTCTGGGTCATACGCAAGAATTTAAATTAGAGTGCGAAACTAATACTCAATTTTTGCTGACTAGCCTGCGCGAATCAGAAAATTTGTACGAACAAATTGAGCTGCTGCACACCTTGGTTCGCCTCAAAGGGTTAAACTTTGATACAGGATTTGGAGGGGCGGAAGAAACAGTTAAAGTTGTGGATTTGCTCAACGAAGTTTATACAAAAGCTGGAGAAAGTTCGCAATCAAAAATCCAATGGGCAGTCATCCGCCATGCCGCAGGTTTGCTGGACAAAGTTGATATCAGCTTATCCGATGCGGTGACAGATATTTTGGTGCGACAAAAACAGATTGCTGTGGGGAAAGCTTACAGCGAAGATTCGATAATTTCGAGACCCGGATCTTACACGGAAGTGATGGACAAAATTCGCCAATTCTGCGGAGAAGATATTCGCGATCGAGTTCTAACTCAAGAAGTTCTCATCTACCTCGGCTTGTTAATTAAAGCCGAACCCCAGTTATTTAAAGGCCTGCTGACGCTAAGAGTTAGCTACTTTATTTTGCTGCTGACTAGCGAGTTTGCTCGCGAATTGGGAGTTACCCAAAATGAAGCTTACGAACATTTAATGCAGCTAAGTCCCTTTGAAATCAAAAATCGCCTGCGCCAAGTGTTGACAGAATACGAGGAAATGAATCAAATCCTCAAACAGCAAGAATCCCTGCGCGTCAAACAGCCGGAAAAAGATATTGAATGGGTAGTAGCGCCAGTTTCTGAAGAACCAACAATGCCTGGGGGAGGATGGCGTCGGAAGCGGCAGATGGAAGGTACTGTCAATCGCGTACCGAAGGATTTTTATCCGAGTGTTTGGGGACTGCTGCGGCACTGCAAAGGCTTGATAATTGGCGACAAATTAGAGCGGCGCAATCGGTTAGATAGCCATATCATTTTATCGGAAATGACACCAGGCGAAAAGAATTTTGCGCTACAAATCGAGCATTTGCTGAATAAGATTGTGGCGCCGGAATACCGGCAAGTAAATATTGAGGCGCTGATGGAGTTGGCCGCGATCGCCCAGCGCAACCCAGAATTGCAAGTAGAAGAATACATCGTTTTAGATGTATTAGTCGGTCACGCAGTGCGGCTGAATTGGCAAGGAAAACACCCGGAAAGAGCCGATAAATACGACGAAGATAAAGCGGCGGCTTGGCAAGCTTTTTACAATACTTCGCCTTACGTTTGCGCGAGTCATGTACTCGATGCTTTCAGATTCTTGACAAAGTTTGGATAGATTGAGGGCGGGTGGTTAATACAAGTCTCGATTGACCTGTTTGTAGTAAGGACTTCAGTCCTTTCATTGCCAACTCATCAGCAAAGACTTTTGTCCTAACTACAAATCTATTCCACTTTTCCAACAAGTCTAGTCAATTCAAGATAGAAAAAATTATGATGAATGTTTCTACAATAGCAGATAACAACGTTGCGATTCAGTTGTCGATCGAAGAAGTAGAATTTTTCCTGCAACTTGTTCAGGAAGTGCAACAGGTAATACCAAATAGTTTTACAACAAGAGTGAATACCTCTCCCAGACAAGCTAGAGGTTTTTTTGAATCTATTATTAAAGAGATTAAACAGTCCGGTGAAAGCTTGATGACTATTAGCTTTTCCTTTCAGGAAATGTTTCTATTACAGCATTTACTTAATGAAGCTTGTCATGGGATAGTCATCAATGATTTTCAAATAAAATTAGGGAAATCTAAAGAAGAAGCAAAAGAACTTTTACAGTGGGTGTGTAATGTGACAAAAGAGATGGAAGCTCTTAAGGAAGCCAGAAGAGCTTCATATATGCCCTCTCCTTCAAATCTACCGAAACCAGAGGAGGCGAATAAATGTTGCCTTGAGGCTGACGGATACCTGATTACTTTTTATATAAGAAAACTTCTGTATTCTCAAAATGTTGTTAATCTATTTATCGTCTTAAACATTGGCACTACTCAGCTTGTTGCATTTTCCATTAGTTCGGTGCCCAAACCAATTGAGGTTGAAGATTTATGCGATCTTATCAAAACCTTTGAACAATACATTGAGCTTTCTGACCAAGAGTTGGCAGCTTTAGAAAGCCCTTTTCAAATTTTTAATAGTAGCATTTTTCAATTGCATACTTTAGAAACAGATATTACCTCAGACAATGAAAAGTATGCTATTGTGAATTTTATGCTACCTTTAGCTAATTCTAGACATAGCATTGTGAAGCCTTTTATAGGTGTTAAAGGAGCCGTTACTTTCAGAAATATTTGTAGCTTTACCTCATCTATGCGAAAGATATTAACTGAGTAATGCTCAAAAATTCGAGAGTGATATCCCTATTTTGATTTACAAGTTCGTAGTAGCGCCCAAACGCTACTACAAACCCCATACTACAAAACTCCTTTAGAACTCGGAATCCGAGTAGCCCGCCGCGGGTCGATTTCCACCGCCATCCGCAGAGCTCGCGCAAATGCCTTAAACGCCGCTTCTACAATGTGATGAGAATTTCCGCCCTGCAACTGTCGAATGTGCAGTGTCATTTGAGTGTGGTTCACCACCGCCGAAAAAAACTCTCTCACTAATTCAGTATCGTAAGTGCCGATCCGCTGGTTGGGAATTTCCAAGCTGTAACTTAAGTGAGGGCGTCCCGAAAAATCTAGCACTACCTCAATTAAAGCTTCATCCAAAGGTGCGATGAAATGTCCGAAGCGAGAAATGCCCGATCGATCCCCGACAGCTTTTGCTAGGGCTTGGCCCAAGGTAATTCCCACATCTTCGTTCGTGTGGTGGTCGTCAATCTCCAAATCCCCGATCGCCTGCACGTCCAAATCGATCAATCCGTGAGAAGCAATCTGGTGCAACATATGGTCTAAAAACGGAATCCCCGTAGACGCCTTGCAAGTTCCCACACCGTCGAGATTGAGGCTGGCCGTGACATCCGTTTCCAGTGTCGTGCGTTTCACCAAGGCGGCCCTAGCTGGTTGAACTGAACTTGCAGGAGGTACAGAAGGGCGATCGATTATTTCCATAATTCGCAATTGGTCATTCATTAGTTATTGATAATTAGTAATTTGAGAACGGGATTTTTTTAGTGTTGAGTCTCAAGCAAGGGGCGGGTTGTGCATACAACTGACATCAGACACCTGCAGTCAATCAAGGGATTTTTGGTGGGTGGGGGCGGGTTTATTTAACCTGTCTGTCACCGGAGAAACTTTTTGGTGAACCCGCCCCGTAAGGTTCTTGAAAATGGTGCAAGAAGATGCGAGTGGGTGGGGGCGGGTTTATTTAACCTGTCTGTCACCGGAGAAACTTTTTGGTGAACCCGCCCCGTAAGGTTCTTGAAAATGGTGCAAGAAGATGCGAGTGGGTGGGGGCGGGTTTATTTAACCTGTCTGTTACCGGAGAAAGTTTTTGGTGAACCCGCCCCTACAGGTTCTTGAAAATGGTGCAAGAAGATGCGAGATCAAACTTACTTGTTAAAGTTAAAGTTTATTGTCTAAACCCGCCCCTACATAACTCTAAATTCTCGACAACTGTTACATTCCCATGATTTCGTAACCGGCATCGACATACAAAATTTGACCCGTAATTCCGCTAGCGAGATTGCTGCACAGAAAAGCCGCAGCATTTCCCACTTCCTGCTGAGTCACCGTCCGCCGCAGCGGGGCCACTTCCTCAACGTGGTGGATCATGTCCAGAATACCGCCAACTGCTGACGAAGCCAGAGTCCGAATCGGGCCAGAAGAAATCGCATTTACCCGAATATTTAACGGGCCCAGTTCAGCAGCCAGATAACGAACATTCATTTCCAAAGCCGCCTTAGCAATTCCCATCACATTATAGTTAGGAACTACCCGGACGCCGCCCAAATAAGTCAGCGTCACAATACTGCCACCCTCGGCCATCAGGGGTTTAGCAGCAGCACAAAGCCGCACCAGCGAGTAAGCGCTAATATCCAAAGCATTGGAGAAACCTTGGCGCGAAGTGTTGGTGAAGTCTCCCGAAAGTTCGTCCTTGCCGGCAAAAGCCAGACAGTGGATCAGGACATCTAACTTGCCCCACTTGTCGGCGATGGTTTGAAAAGTAGACTCAATTTCGCTCTCGTCTTGGACATTGCAGGGCAAATACAGACTGGGATTGAGCGGTTCCACCAGTTCAGCGACTTTGCGCTCGTGCTTGCCTTTCTCGTCCTTCAAATAAGTTATGCCGAGGTTGGCCCCAGCTTTGTGGAGCTGCTGAGCGATGCCCCAGGCGATCGAGCGATTGTTGGCAATGCCCGTAACAAGAGCATTTTTTCCGGTCAAATCTATCATCTGTAGTTTATCTAAAAGCAACTTGCACCGTTCTCATTGGCTATATCTGACAACCCCGCCAGTTTAGACACAACTGATTCAGATTTAACTGATTCAGACACAATTGAGACACAATTGAGACACAATTGATATTAATTTTGCTGTGGAGCTACATGGGGGCGGAATTGAAAAAGTTAAGAGAAGGGCTAGATTTAATCATACAGTGCGTGTTTACCTTAACATTAGATGGAAGTAACAGAATCCTTGGATATTGGAGGTTGGGCAGTATATTTACTCAATAAGGTTAATCGGCAAGTTATAAAGTATTGATTAGTACAAAGGATCTAGTCGTGACGCATGATAGACCGCTAGCAGCCGTGTTCCGCCAAATCAGCGGCGGGGCGTTTCCACCCATTGTGGAAACCTTTGAACGGGGCAAGACAATTTTTTTCCCTGGAGACCCGGCTGAGCGCGTCTACGTTCTCATTAGAGGTGCTGTGAAGCTCTCCAGGGTTTACGAAGCAGGGGAAGAAATTACAGTCGCCCTCCTGCGCGAAAATAGCGTATTTGGGGTGCTGTCTCTGATTACGGGACACCGATCGGACAGGTTTTACCACGCGGTAGCCTTTACGCCGGTGGAATTGATCTCGCTGCCGATCGAACAAGTCGAGAAAGCGCTCAAGGAAGACCCGGAACTGTCGATGGTGATGCTGCGGGGACTGTCGTCTCGGATTTTGCAAACCGAGATGATGATTGAAACGCTGGCGCACCGAGATATGGGTTCGAGACTCGTCAGCTTTTTGCTGATTCTGTGCCGGGATTTTGGCGTGCCGGGGGCTGAGGGGATTACGATAGATTTGAAGCTGTCCCACCAGGCGATCGCCGAAGCGATCGGCTCGACGCGGGTAACGGTGACTCGTTTGCTGGGCGATCTCAGGCAAGAAACCATGATCTCGATCCACAAGAAAAAGATCACAGTCCACAACCCGGTGGCCCTAAGCCAGCAATTCACTTGATGCCGAGAAAGTATAGGATTTTGGATTTTGGATTTTAGATTCAATCCAAAATCCAAAATCCAAAATCTAAAATCGGAATGACTGCTGGATACATCCTGGTATTTGTAATTTTAGTGTTGGGGGGTGTGATCGCCACTGTCAGCGATCGCCTTGGGACGAAAGTTGGCAAGGCAAGATTGAGCTTGTTCAAACTTCGCCCCCGCGATACTGCTGTTGTTGTGACAGTGATGGCTGGCAGCATCTTGTCAGCACTGACTCTGGGCATTTTGTTTGCTACTAGCAAGCCGCTGCGAACGGGAGTTTTTAGAATAGACGAGATTCAAAAAAGGCTCAACAACGCCCGCAGAGAAATCAACCAAGCCACTCAAGAAAAAAATCGAGTTGAAACTGAATTAGCTCAAGCCAGAGCCGCTCAAGCGCAAGCTAGAGCCAATTTAGAGCAAATAAATCAATCCCTCCAAGCAGCTAATGCTGAGCAAGCTCTGACGCAAACAAAATTAAACTCGCTGCGGGCCCAGCTCAACAGCGTGCAAGCAGCTAAGTCTAAAACTGAAGAGCAGTTAAGTCAGGTAGAAGCGGCTAAATCTAAGACAGAAGAACAGCTCAGGAGCGTGGAAGCAGCTAAATCCCGCACCGAAGAACAATTGAAACTGGTGGAAACGATTCGATCGACTACACAAGCTCAGCTCGATCGCACCCAGAACCAATTGAAAACAGTTTCTGCTCAAAAAACGGCTTTAGGATCGGAAATCGCCCAACTGCAAGAGGAACGGCAACAGTTAATCGAGCAGCGAGAGCAGGTAAAAACTCAAATTGCCCAGCGAGACGCAGAAATTGCCAAGCGAGACGCAGAAATTGCCCAGCGGGACAAGGAAATTGTCGATCGCAACGAACTAATTGCCCAGCGAGACAAGGAAATTGCCCAGCGAATGCAAAATCTCGCCGAGCGCGATCGAACTATTATCGAGCGCGACAAAGTAATTGCCGAGAGGGAAGCACTGTTAGAAACCTTGGCACAGCAACAAGCTCAACTCGAACAGCAACAAACTGTCTTGCAGCAGCAAGTGCAAATTTTGGAACGCGACTTTCAGGCAATCCGCGAGGGTACAGTTGCTATCAGGCGCGGTCAAATTTTAGCTGCTGGCGTGGTTCGCATTATTGAACCCGGTATGGCGAGTCGCGCGATCGATCGGCTTTTGCAAGAAGCAAATAAAACCACCGTCGGACTGATGCAGCCGGAAAATACCAAGGTTAGGGATCAGGTTATTCAAATTACTAAAGCAGAAATCGATCAACTAATTAGTCAGATTAAAGACGGTCAAGACTACGTGGTGCGAATTGTCGCCGGCGCTAATTACCTGCGGGAAGAAAAGCTAATTAAGGTATTTGCAGAAGCAGAAATCAATCGAGTTGTGTTCCGCGCTGGAGATGTGATTGCAGGGGTTGCTGTCGATCCGGTGACTTTGACTGACGAACAGGTGCGGCAGCAGTTGCTGCAATTGATAGAAGCTTGTCAATTTCGCGCTCGCCTAATCGGCGTTGTCGGCGGTAGAGTTCAAGTGGCCGACAGTCAGATTGAAACTTTAGCTGGTTTTATCGAGCGATTGCAGCAGTACGAGAAACCGCTGGACGTTCAGGCGATCGCGGCAGATGTCACTTACATCGCCGGCCCGCTTAAAATAGATTTAGTGGCTCTTGAAAACGGAGTCGTTGTTTTTCGCACCGGACAACAAAAAGCTGGCCCAGGAGATTTGAAAGTTAAAAAATAAGTGCGATCGACATATCGAATTTGATGAAAAATTTTGGGCGATCGAATGACAATTTTGCTTGACATTTTCGCGCTATTGACATATCATTAAATCATGGGAATCCGTGCCGCCATATATATAGCAATCGTAGGGTGCGTCGCCACCAAAAATCTGGAAGCACCACCAACAATCTCACAGCGACGCACCGCACCCAATTAGTAGGGTGTGTCGCCACCAAAAATCTGGAAGCACCACCAATAATCTAACAGCGACGCACCGCACCGCTAAGAGCGCAAAGAAAGAAACTAAGAATCGAACCCTGAGATATTGACATCACAAAACAAAATTTTGCTCAATTAAAATGCAGGATCGTGCGGTGTAATGTCAGACAATCAAAATCAACCCAGAGAATACGATGCCGTCCGTGGCGGTCAAAATTCAATTCCTGTCAATGCTGCGGTACTCGGAGGCATTCCTGGTGTTAAAAGCCGATTAGCCTCACCCATTGTCGAAGTGAGAATCGCCGCCCTCTCCGAAGCACTCAAATATGGAGAAGCTGGCTTAGATGTGATAATGCAAGCTTTGCGCGAGGAATCAATGCAGGTGAAACTTGCTGCCTATTCACTCCTGAAAGATAGAGATGATTTAAAGATAAAACCGCAGTTTCAAGACTATCTCCCTACATTTGAATTTGATGTCATCACAGTGGATGCTGAAGGAAAAGAAAACAGTCGTAGAAAGTATGCGGCTCATTACTTCCCGGAAGACTTAGGTAATGGAGTTGTGCTCGAAATGGTTTACATTCCCGGAGGCACATTTATGATGGGTTCGC
The DNA here is from genome assembly GCF_036705675.1 of Microcoleus sp. AT8-A3. Taxonomy (NCBI): domain Bacteria; kingdom Bacillati; phylum Cyanobacteriota; class Cyanophyceae; order Oscillatoriales; family Microcoleaceae; genus Microcoleus; species Microcoleus sp. AT8-A3. Next base: position 74,302 of record NZ_JAUBVD010000004.1, on the reverse strand, counting down.
CAGAAACAGAGCGAGATAGAAAAGATAAGGAAAGTCCGCAGCATCAAGTAACATTACCAGCTTTTTATGCAGGAAAATACCCCCTCACCCAAGCACAGTACCAAGCAGTTATGGGAAATCATCAATCGGAGTTTAGAGGTGAAAAACTTCCTGTAGAAAACGTAAGCTGGAATCAGGCTGTAGAATTCTGCCGGAAACTTTCTGAAAAAACAGGCAAGATTTATCGCTTACTTTCGGAAGCAGAATGGGAATATGCTTGTCGCGCCGGAACTATAACACCTTTCTATTTTGGCGAGACAATTACCACGGATTTAGTTAATTATAACGGTTATCAACCCTATGGTGCAGCGCCCGAGGGACTTGTTCGCAGACAAACGATAGATGTAGGGAGTTTTGGCCCGAATGCCTTTGGACTTTATGATATGCACGGTCAGGTCAGCGAATGGTGCAGCGATAAGGTGCACATTAACTATGACGGCGCACCGATTGACGGAAGTTCTTGGGAAACTGGAACAAGTAGTGGCGGAGTGCTGCGTGGAGGTTCGTGGAGGAGCGGTGCGGTCAATTGCCGTGCTGCCTTCCGCAGCTTCTTCCCTCGGCGCTACTCGGGCTTTTTGGGCCCGTGCAGGGGTTTTCGTGTAGCGGTTGCTTTGGCTGTCCCTTTCTCCCTGTCTTATCTGTGAGGACTCTTCTTGACTCTTTAGCCCTTTTCCCTGTTTCCTGTTTACCCTCTTGCGCCCGCTTTAATTTTTTTTTTTTGCACTCATCTTTGCACCCGATTCAAGATAGTAGGGTGCGTCGCCATCAGTAATTTGCAAATCAAATCGACAATCTCACAGCGACGCACCGCCTGCACAGAGGTGAGAGAAACCGGGTTTTTTCGATAAATCCAAACTGGGAAGCAAATATTGTGGCAAAAACCCGGTTTCTGATTTGTGCGCGTTGCTGTGAGAAACCGGGTTTTTTCGATAAATCCAAACTGGGAAGCAAATATTGTGGCAAAAACCCGGTTTCTGATTGCTGCGGGGGGGCAAAAGAAACCGGGTTTTTTCGATAAATTAAAACTGGAAGTAAAGATTATGGCAAAAACCCGGTTTCTGATTTTAGACATTATATGGCCGCAGGGATTCCCATGATGATATAATATGTCAATCCTGCAAAAAAGTCAAGCAAAATAAGTACGATCGCCCGCAAAGATTTTGAGACATTCAAGAATGCAAGTATCAGATTATATCTAGGTTAGCGATTGAGTTGACTGGCGCTCGATCGCAACTACAAACTTATTAACACAGGACTCATAAATATGATTTTAGGTTTCGATCCAGGTAAAGACAAATGCGGCATAGCTGTAATGGGTAGAGATAAGAAGGTCTGCTACCATCAAGTTGTGCTGTCGGAAGCAGCGATATCTACTATTCAATCTTTGTGCGAACAGTTTCCCATTGAGTTATTGGTAATCGGAGATCAAACGACTTCTAAGAGTTGGAAACAAAAACTGACACAGAGTTTGTCGCCAGCGCTCAAAATTGTTCAGGTGGACGAGAGGTACAGCAGTTTAGAAGCGAGGGAACGCTACTGGCAAATGTACCCTCCCACGGGACTTTCGCGCTTGATTCCCCAGGGAATGCGGACGCCACCGAAGCCAGTGGACGATATTGTGGCGATCGTCTTGATTGAGAGATATTTGAACAAAAGTTAGTCAATCTTATAACCGTTACCATTGATTCTCTTGGATTATTAAGGAATCAATATGTTTTGGTGGGCATTAAATTTTTAACTTAAATCATGTCCGGTCGAGCCATCGCAATTTTTGTAGGGGCGGGTTCACCAACAATACCTGCCAATAATTGACAATATTAAAAACCCGCCCCCATCGGCATATTATGGTTAATCGATCGGACATGATATTAAATAAAATACACCCTAAATTTAGTGAATTTATCATTAAATAACAGTTAGTGTTACTTAATGACAGCTTCGGTCAAAATTACCTTACCATTCTGGCGGACTTGCAGGCGTTGGGGATTAATCGAATAGATAATATTGCCGTTAGTCGCTTCATAACTTCCGTCATCACCTGCTGTTACTTGCATGACATTGATTTGGGTGCCATTTATTTTGCTAAGGCCGCGGTAAAAAATATCGCCTTCCTGGGTTTTGCAAATGTATATAGAAAAGTTGGGCGTTGCGAAAAATTGCACCATTTCGGCCCTCGGACATCCCTCAACTTGAGCAATTTGCAGCGGTTGATTATTGCCCAAAGTGTTGGGTGCGGGTTGATTTAGTGCAGTTGCTTCTGCTGAGGCGGTCAAAAAGCCTATCGCACTAATCCCCGCCATAACTAGAACTACTGCTTTAATGTCCTTAACTGTATCTTTATAAAACATCCTGTTACTCCTGGTTTTAACTATATAATTACATCTTAAGCTATCTTTGCTGGATATTAATAATATTTAATCTCAGAGGTGAGAGGTGCAGGGAACCCGGTATACCCTCGGTTTAAGTAAGGTGCGAACTGTGCACCTAACACCCGTGAAAATACACAAGTATGTCAATGCGATCGCAGGCAAGCAATCTCTTGTATTTATGACATTTTTAAGATTTTATGACTTGTTCACGCCGATTTGAGAAACCGGGTTTCTTCATATATTTCTCGTTACTAAACCTTTGATTTTCGTAGAAACCGGGAATCAGCGCCCCCATGTCGCGAACGGACTCTTTTATATCAATTCCGGTTGCATTGGAATGATTAAACCGCAGAGAACGCAGAGAACGCAGAGTCAATCGATTTTAGATTTTAGATTTTAGATTTTAGATTAAAGAATTGACCCCACGGATAAATTCGGGGGCTTGTTTATCGCATACAGGTTTTTTATTTCTGGGTCCTGAGTCTGCGAAGGAATGAATCCGGGGGCTTGTATCCTGGATGCTTTCGGTCAGAGAACAGAGAGATGAATACAGGACTCGGAAGGGCGGATTTGATATTACACGGTAATGTTTATTTGCACTTACCTATTTATTAAATAATAAAAAGGGAAACAGAAGATAGATTTTTCCTCCCATTTCCCCTTTTGAAAAGAACCGTCTTCCTGACTGCGAACCTGGTAATTAATTAACTGCTGCCAATTGTTTGTCTTTGATTTCCACTGGCGCGGTTAATGCTTCTTCCAAATCCGCACAGCCGAGTTTTTCCTCCAGAATTGCCATCACTTCGCGACCGAAATCATTGGAATTACGCTGCCAAGCTTCTAAACAAATTTGCCCGAAAAAGGAACCCAAAGGCTCGGGATTCCATAGCAATTTGCGCGCTGTCCAAGGCATCAAACTCATCGGATCGTAACCCGGTTGCAGAATCTCCTTTTTAAAGGCGTATTCTTCTAAAATTGTGTGCGGCTGCAACCCGATAAAGAAAATAGCTGGTTCTACTTTATCTGCTCCGAAAATCCGCTCTAGTTCTCGGTGATAAGCAATAGTTTGCCGGATGGTTTCAAAGGTTTCGTCAATGACGTTAAACGAGTAATTAACGGAAACCACATCGTTGTAACCTGCTGCTTTTAAATCGCGACAATTTTCCAAAACTACTCGCAAGTTGTAGCCCATCCGCATTTTCCGAACCAGTTCTTGGGAACCGCTGGTGATGCCGATTTCAAAGTAATTCATCCCCGTTTTTACCATCAAATCGCACAACTCTGGTGTGAGATTGTCCGCACGGATGTAAGCGGCCCAGTGTATGTCGTCCATGCCGGCGGCGATGATTTTTTGCAATAATTCAACTGCATCATCGATGAATTTGCGTGCTGGGATAAATTGAGCGTCGGTAAACCAGAAATTGCGGATACCTCTCGAGTACAATTGCCGAATCTCCGCCACCACCTCATCCGCCGGATTGATCCGCACTTGTTTCCCCTCAATCACCGTATAAATGCAGTAACAGCAATTGTGAGGACAGCCGCGCTTGGTTTGGACTCCCACGTAGAAGTCCATATCCTGTAGATAATAGGAAAATTCTGGCCAAATGGTTTCGATGTAGTTATAGTCGCAAGCAGTTTTCTCGATGTTGGCTGGTTTTTCGTGAATTAGCTTCGCGCGCGGCACAGTTTCTCCCACCACATAACACCTTTCCTCGGCCAAATCTTCGCCCTTAATCAACTTCTCCAGCAAAGCTTCGCCTTCCCCCACCGAAACCACAGTGCCCGTGGGCAAACTGCGTCCCAACTGCTCGTAAAACACGCTCACAGCACCGCCTCCGACCACTGCACGAGCTTCGGGGCGGTATTTCCGGGCCCGCTTCAATCCGCGCTTAATCAGTCCCAAATTGCGCCAGAGTTCGGTGTAGTAAGACGCGGCTAAACGCAGTCCTCCGAGTGCTCCCCGGAACTTGATCAGGGGATTTTTGGCGTAGTAAAACTCGAAGGCATTTTGCAGCGGGTTGCCGCCCCGGCCGCCCACGGGGGCGTAAATTTGAATGTCCCGCCAAGAGAAAACTAGCAGAGTCGGCTTAAACTCGTCTATGCTGGCATCTAAAGCTTTAGCGAAATCCAGGGGGGGTACGGCACCTAAATCGAAAATGCGCTGTTCGACATCGGGAAACAGCTTGTGTACGTGATCCGAAAGATAGACAACTCCGATCGGGAAAATCGGATTGCAAGGGAGGCGAACGTACAGGACTCGGTTTTCTCGGTTTTCCATGATTGCCATATCCTAAAGTGGAACTTTTTCAGCTATGTTAATATTCTTTTAATATAACTTTACAATATGTCTAATTTTCGCAATTTGACATTAAATATTCTTAAATTTTTTTAAACTGGCTAAAAGCCGAGCTTGTTGGTGTCGATCGGCGACAGCAGCAGAAAAAAGCTAATTTTTAAGTGAATACAGCTTATTTTGACAAAAAATCTCTGCTAGGAGTCAAAAAGCCGATATTTATCCGGTTATATTTTAATAGAAGTTCGATCGGTCTCTCATGTATTAGGGAGTTGGTAGTCGGCTTTACAGTAGGCGGGATCGCCTAGTGTTAGCCTGAGAAGATAACTAAAACTTTTAGGCAAGGCTCCCTCAGCAGTTATGGCTCAAATTCTTGACCCCGTACCCTCAAACATTGACAGCAAGATTCTGTGCTGCTACGTCAACGCCACCAGTCAGATTCAGATTGCTCGCATCGCCAACATTCCTAACTGGTACTTTGAACGAGTGGTGTTTCCCGGACAGCGCTTAGTGTTTGAAGCGATGCCCGCTGCAGCATTGGAAATTCACACCGGGATGATGGCTAGTGCAATTTTGTCGGATAAAATTCCTTGCGATCGCTTGCAGATTAACGAAGGCCCCTATTCAAAGGTCAATCCTAGCAGATCCCCAGAGGCAGTTCAGGGCGATCGAACAATCATGGCCGGCCGCCCCAAATCCAGAGAAATCTCAGAACCTTTGACTGTACCGGCGCTAACCGCCGTTGATTAATCCCAGTTGTGAGTTTTGAGTTATATAATTGTCAGTTAATTGATAACTCCGCGCTCAAAATTCCAACTTCTGCAAAGCGGTAAAAACTCAACAGTTAAGAATCAAAGTTTGTGAAATGAATTTTAGATCAAAACTCACAACTGGAAATATTGTCCGGTTTTTCGTATTTCTCTGAGTTTGGTTGGCGGGCCCAAAAGCTGTGCAAAAATATCCTTAAACAGCTTCTCGAATTCAGCCATGTCAGCACAACCTCTTGCTTCTTCCCCATCTTCTGCCCCAGTATTTGAGCCGGCGGTATTCCGGCTTTCTCCCCTGATTAGAATCACGCTGTTGAGCTTGTACACAGCCCTGACAATTCCATTGCCGTTTTTGTCGGAAGTAACGAAAGCACCGGTTCCTCCCGCCGCACTCTGGGCGGGAATTGTTGTTGGGGCTGTGGGCCTCTACGGCGTGCTCAGTGAAAGGGTAATTTTGAGCGAGGAAGGGATTGAAGTCACATATCCCAAGTGGTTTCCGCATTTTTTTCGCAAGGGTTGGTCCCTACCTTGGACTGAGGTAAAAGCTCTCAAACCTCGATCGACCGGTCAAGGAGGTTTAGTTTACTATTTTTTGAGTCATTCGGGTGAAGGTTATTTGTTGCCAATGCGGGTGGCTGGATTTGGTAAATTAGTCGGTTTGGTGGAAGCAAAAACAGGTATTGATACTAGAGATGTCCGCCCTTTGTCGCAGCCTTGGATGTATCTTATTTTGCTGGGATGTACGCTGCTGCTGCTGTTGGTGGATGCGTGGACTATTGTTACGGCGATCGGGCTTAAAGGTAATCTGTAAATTTATTGTGGGTGGGCATCTTGCCCGCCCCCAATATGCAGGTTAAATGTGGAATATCTTATGATCAAACACGCACAAAAAAGAAAAACCCGGTTTCTTAAAGAAGCCGGGTTTTTGCGTATTCTATTGTTTATTTAAACTACTTAACTTCAGCCGATCGCCGACTGTTAGGTGATTCGTAGTAAACTCCAGAACCTGTATCGGAGACAAAATGACAATCCCAGTAAGAGCGAATAAAGCTCTTCCAAATTGGATCGGTTGACTTGCGATAATAATCGCCCAACACTGGCTTGATGGCTTCCGTTGCTTCCTTCAAGTGATAGTGCGGCATTGTCGAGAAAATGTGGTGGGCTACGTGGGTGCCGATATCGTGATGGATGGAATTGATGATTCCGTAGTCGCGATCGATCGTAGACAATGCACCTTTCAAGAAAGACCAATCATCTCCGCGATACCAAGGAATATCGGCTTCTGTGTGGTGCAGGAATGTTACCAAATCCAGCCACATCACGAACACTACATAGGGAACCAAGTAGAACTTGAGTAAAAACAGCCAACCAAACTGATAGGTTAGCGCGCCTAAAAAGCCTACCATCAGTACCAAGGATGCGGAACTTGTCAACACATCCCATTTTTCGGACGGACGGAAAATCGGGCTACCGGGCATGAAGTGAGAACCTACTCGATCGGGCGATCGGCGAAATAGATAAATTGGATAGGCAAATAACATCAAATAAAAGCGTCCTAGCTTTTCGTACCAAGGCATTTGATTGTATTTGCTTTCCGATACCGGATACCAGCTTTCATCGTTATCTAAGCTGCCTGTATTTGCGTGGTGGGTTCTGTGACTAATCCGCCAACCGTGGAAGGGCACGAGAATTGGAGCGTGGGACAGGTGTCCGATCAGGTTGTTGAGCCATTTGCTCTTAGAAAATGAACCGTGTCCGCAGTCGTGACCCACTACAAACAATGCCCAAAACATGGTTCCCTGCATCAACCAAAAGATTGGATAAAAGAGCCAGGAATCCAGGGTGTAGGCGATCGCATACAAACCTGCGATGATGCCAATATCTAAAAAGAAATAAGCCAGAGATTTCCATGCCGATGGCTCAAAACAGTGGGCTGGAATGGCTGCCTTGATATCTTGAAGAGTAAAAGGTAACTCTGCTGTACGAGAGGATGAGCCTTGATTGCTCGGCTGATTGAGAACAGTATTTGATTGCACGAAGTTTCCGATTTAAGCTGACTTGAGAAACCGCATTCCGCCTTCTTTTAACAGTCAATCGATTTTAGATTTTAGATTTTAGATTTTAGATTCACTCCACAGATGAATCTGGGGGCTTAAACTAATATCTAAATTTTTGGCTCTCCCGGACAGGAGTCGGGGGGTTGTATGCCCTATGCAGGTGAGGTAACATTCAACCTGCAAGGAGCCATCTTTTTACTCTGCAAGGGTTTCTAAAGTTATTTAGTTCGCATGAATAGCCCGTCCGCGATTCTCAAGCAAGTTGGCTTGTCGAATACTTGTGTCGGAAAAATTAGTGCGATCGACCCTGTTATCTGAAAAAATCTCATGTGCCCGTTGTTGGTGCGAAATGCGACTTCCATCTGAGAGTGGACATCTGGAGGAACTACCTCCAGTCTGCAGGTAGCATACAGCGTTTCGAGCAGGAATTGTGAACGAGAGTGTAGGGAAAAACCATCGATTTTAGATTGCCGATTTTAGATTCAAGCACAAATCTCAAATCTCCAATCTCCCATCTCCAATCCGAGGGTTGGGTTTCGCACAAGTTCTACCCAAGCGACTGTTCACTACAGTTCACCAATTCTGCAAGAATTGCTAAAGCTAAGTTAATGTAACATTTCTACACACATTCTGGCAATGACTTACCAGAAAAACTTGAAAATCCATAAATTGCGGAAAGTGACGGGCGATCGCTTTCTCGCTTTGGGATTTTCTAGGTTCCAGCTTTTTCTAATATGAGCTTAGACCGTTTTACCATTTCTGGAACGTCGATCGGATAATCACCGGTGAAACACGCCGAACAAAAACTCATCGGGTCTTCGTTAGTCGCCTTCAGCATTCCATCCCAACTCAAGAAAGCCAAGGAATCAACCCCAATTTGGGTGCCGATTTCTGCGACTGACTTAGTAGCAGCAATCAACTGATCTTGATTGTCGGTGTCGATACCGTAGAAACACGGATGAGTCACCGGCGGCGAGGAAATTCTCATGTGAACTGCTGTTGCGCCAGCATCCCGCAAGGCTTTGACGATTTTGCGACTGGTAGTGCCGCGCACGATCGAATCATCGATAATAATTACCCGCTTTCCTTCCAACACATCTTTGAGAGGGTTGAGTTTCATGCGGATTCCTGACTCCCGCATTGTCTGAGTCGGTTGAATAAAAGTGCGCCCCACGTAGCGGTTTTTAATCAATCCTTCGGCGTAAGGAATGCCGGAAGCTTGAGAAAAGCCGATCGCCGCCGGGATTCCAGAATCGGGAACGCCGATAACTATATCAGCATCAGCCGGAGATTCTGCTGCCAACAAACGCCCGATCCGCAGTCGGTAGCTGTACAAACTTTCACCTTCCATCTGGCTGTCGGGGCGAGCAAAATAGATCATTTCAAAGATGCAAAGTTTGCGCTTCTGTTGCTGGCTCCAGTGGAAGGAAGCCATACCTTCCTCTGTAATCCAAACTAATTCCCCGGGTTCTACGTCCCGCAAAAATTCAGCACCGATAATATCCAAGCCGCAAGTTTCCGATGCTAAAACGTATCGTACCGGAGTTGTGGGGAGGATGCCAATTACCAACGGGCGGACGCCTTGGGGGTCGCGGACTCCCATCACGCCTTTAGGGGTGGCGATCGTCAAACTAAAGGCTCCTTGGCACATACCAAAGGCACTGATCGCTGCTTCCAGCCAGTCTTTGCCCTTGTCTACCTCGGAACCGATCGCCACTGCGATCGCCTCTGAATCCGTCGTGCTGACAAATTCGCACTTCCGAGACAGCAATTCTTCGCGCAATTCTTTAGTATTGACAAGATTACCGTTATGTGCTAGGGCCAGACTTCCCAAACGAGTTTCGACAACCACAGGCTGAGCGTTGACCACGCGCGAGGAGCCCGTAGTAGAGTAGCGAGTGTGCCCTACGGCTAAGTTACCGGGCAAGTGACCTAAACTCGATTCGTTGAAGACTTGGGAAACCAGTCCCATATCTTTGTGCAGGTGTACTGTGTCACCGTCAAAGGTAGCAATCCCTGCTGATTCCTGACCGCGGTGCTGCAAAGCATACAAACCGAAGTAGGTCAACTTGGCGACATCTTCACCCGGTGCGTAGATACCGAAAACGCCACAAGCTTCCTCGGGCTTGTCGGGTTTGCTAGAATGCTCGTCAGCCGCGAAGGAATGGTTGGGAATCATAGATGGGTGGGTTCCTAATGGGGAAGGTGGGTTAGGGGGACAGTTTCAGCGGGAAATCTTGTTTGCGAAGGCGTCGCATAACTTAACATTCCCTTAATCTTGCCACGGATCTGTCATTATTTCCAAATCGTGTAGCATTTCAGACAGAAGCGATGCGGCGTTTAATGGCATTGTAGTATCGATCGCCCCCAAATCCTATATTAACCTTAATTAACAGCGGGCGATGGCTGGGGCGAGGGCTGGGGCGATGGCTGGGGCGATGGCTGGGGCGATTGTCAAACGAAGTCAGCGCAACGCCAGACTGAATAGATTGGCGATCGTGCAATGGCAAATAAATTAGGAAATTGCTTGATGAGCTTTTTGAAATATTAGAATTTAAGGGCGATCGAGCTTGACTTTTCTGTGAGATTGACATACTATATCATCATGGGAATCTGTGCGGCCATGTAATGTCATTTTGGGGGCGATCGAGTATTAAGTAATACCGACAGGAGTGAACCGTGGGATGGAGATTTGGCAGCCTGAAAAATTTTCCTACTTTACAAAGTCAATCAGCTTCATCTCCTGACAAAACTTCCTCTAAATCTCTCGCTGCGTGCAGAATTCTCACTACCTCAATATAGTTATCAAAAGACAGATAGAAAATCAGATAATTCTCAAACCCCCTAACTGACAATCTTCGCAAACCCTCCAACCGTGGATTTTTAACCGGATACAGGCGACCCATTCCCGACATTTGAGCCAATCTCGCAAATGTCTGACGTGCTGCATCAAAAAAACGCAATGCAGCATCAAGATTATTTTGAGCAATATAAGCAAAATTTTCGTCTAAATCTTGACTTGCTCTTGGTGTAATGACAATCCGTTTAGTCATTGCTGGTGTGGGTCAAGATTCTGCACCAACTGAGCCCGTTTTTGCTCCCACCAATCATCGGTAATCTCTATAGAATTGCCACTATCCAAACCAGCCAACAATAACGACTCAACCCGCGCGGCTCTTGCTTGTTCTTGGCGAATTAGGTGCAAGATGTATTCCGCTGCATTACTGTAGCCTCCGATTGCCACTTGTTCGTTAATAAAATTTTGAATTGAATCGGGAAGAGGAAGATTGAGGGTCATATTTTTTATCCTTCCTAATATGTGACCGTGGCATATTTTAACTATTATAGGACTTCTGCACGGGTAGCCAGAAACCGGTTTTTTTTGCCCAGAAGACGCGCTACAGACCGCAAAAACCCCAAAAAACCCGGTTATGAAGGTTTTGATGCGTCAAGGACTATATTTATCAACCAGGTTGAAACCGCCCAGCCTTAAAAGAAAAGTCCTCGCGGGAGACTACAGCAAAGAACCGAAAACCAGAGACTACGCGGAAACCAAAGCCACGCGAAAACCGATGTCCGAGTAACCATCGCCCGCCAAATTGCTAAGACGATACGCACTGCGACAATTCACCGCAGCGTCCTTCCAGGAACCGCCACACCGCACCCGGCGATCGCTTCGATCGTTGTCGGGATGACTGCACCATTCCCAAACATTCCCGTGCATATCATAAAGTCCAAAAGCATTGGGTGAAAAATTCCCGACATCAGTTGTTTGTTTGCGGTAAAGTCCCTTCGGTGCCCCACCATAGGGATTATTGCCATTATAATTAACTAAATCTGGGGTAATAGTTTCGCCAAAATAGAAAGGTGTTTTAGTTCCGGCGCGACAAGCATATTCCCATTCCGCTTGTGAAGGTAAGCGATAAGTCTTGCCTGTTTTTTGAGAAAGCCGCTTGCAGAATTCCACAGCATCATTCCAGCTTACTTTTTCCACAGGAAGTTTCGCACCTTTGAACTCAGAAGGGTTATTTCCCATCACCGCTTGGTATTGTTCTTGAGTTATCTCATATTGACCCATAAAAAAAGCAGGAATATTCACGGTACGCTGCGGCCCTTCATAGCTACTTCGTCCGGCTTCCGTATCGGGCGAACCCATCACGAAACTGCCGCCAGGAATTGCTACCATCTCTAGAGTAATACCATTACCAATATTTTCTATAAAAGCCTGTGCTTTTCCTTGACGGCGGTTGGCAATTTGCCCCGTTGAGTTGACTGTCACTGTTTCAAAAGTAAAGCTTTTTAAAGCATTGGAAGATTGCTGAGATTTTGGAGTTTCTGGTGCGGGTTTGGGAGATGGTTTGGGAGATGGTTTTGGCGATGGACTTTCTGCTACAGATTGTGGAGATGGTTTTGGCGATGAACTTTTGGCTGTAGTTTTTGGAGATGATTTTTGAGCTGATGATTTAGGAGATGGGGCCGCATTGTTGGATGAAGGCGGAAGATTTGGTGAAGATGAAGAAGTTTTGTTGTTCCACAAACTTTGACCCAGCACAGCTAATGCAAATCCTCCCCCAGCAAAACCCGCTAATTGCAAGAAACCTCGCCTTGTTGTGTTAGTTCGTAACGGCAAAGAGTGCTGTGGAATCACAGGAATTGTGGGATTTGGTGTCGGTGCGGGAGATTGTCTTGACTGACCTTGAAAATCTCTTAAAACTTCCTCGGCTGATTGATAGCGCTGCTGGATATCTTTTGCCAACAACTTAGATAAAATCAATTCCAATTCCTTGTCTATGGGACTCTTCAAATGTTGCTGCCAATTTGCAGTCCAACTATAACCGTGTTCCGTCCACAAACCATAAGGATGTACCCCCGTCAGTAGATGAAAAGCCGTCGCCCCCAAGCTAAACAAATCGCTTGCTGCATAAGCTTCACCCCCTTGCATTTGTTCAAGCGGTGCATAACCATGGGAACCAATTTGCGTTCCCTGTCGCGATATCACTGTTCCTGACAACTGTTTGGAAACTCCGAAATCAATCAGCATTAACAAACCGTCGCTGCGACGGCACATAATATTCTCTGGCTTGATATCTCGGTGAATAATTTTTTGTTCGTGAATAAAGTTGAGAACAGGTAGAAGTTCTAGTAATAGTTGCTTAACTTGGCTTTCTTGCCAAATTCCCTGATTTTGGAAAAGCGTCAACAAATTATCCCCATCCACAAACTGTTGTACGAGATACAAATATTTGTTGTCTTCAAAGTAGGCATCAAGGGATGGAATTTGGGGATGTTGTCCTAGCTGTTGCAGTTGTCTAGCTTCTAGCTGAAATAATTCTACCGCTTTGTTAATCGCCCAAGTTCCCTGGACATCGGGTGCTAATTGTTTAACGACACAGGGTTGATTTAGTCTATCAATATCTTCTGCTAAATAGGTTCTGCCGAAGCCACCTTGACCGAGGAGTTTTATCATGCGGAAGCGATTTCGCAGGATGGGTACGAGTTGAAGGCCACAACTGATGCAATATGTTTGCCCGTCGGGGTTTTGAGGATTGGGGCAGTTGGGATTGATACAGCAAATCATTTATTTTAGGAATGATATTGTTTATATTGTATAGTGTGCAAGAACCCCGACTTCTGTAATAGGTTTTTACCAGAATCGTGAATTTTGTAAGAAGTTGGGGTTCTAGGGTGTGTTTTCAACCCGGAGATCCCCCCTAGCCCCCCTTAAGAAGGGGGGGACAAGAGTATTCAAAGTCAGCCCCTACTCCCCTTTTTAAGGGGGATTTAGGGGGATCGAAACTTCACGTTGTCAAACAGATCCAATCCGACGCTCGATCGCATTATAGAATCGATCGCCCATCTCACTCATCCCAACCTCAATTAACACTTGATTGTCAGCACTCACAACCCGTAAAGGTGATTCAGCACAGCAAACTAAACCAAGCTTCTGCCACATTTTTGTCAAATGTTCCTGCAGGTAAGCTTCCCAAATTTCTTGATTTTTCGGTGCGACTGAAACTACAATGCAGTTGCCCATTTCACCAAACAAAATTTCATCCCAGCGGCGGACATTTGCCGAGTTGAAACTGAGATGAATTTCCGCACCCATTTTAGCAGAAATACAAGATTCCGCGAGGGCGATCGCAATTCCACCTTCCGCACAATCATGGGCAGAACATACCCAACCTTGGCGAATTCCATCGCGACAAACCGATTGCACTTTTCTTTCCAACTCAAAATCTATCCTTGGCGGTTTCCCAGCTACAATCCCGTGAATTGCCGCTAAATATTCCGAACCTCCCAAAGTAGGAGAAGTTTCGATTTTTGAGCTTTCCGATGGAAGTTCGGAGTTTTGGGATGATTCACCAATTCCCAGGACATAAATTAAATCACCTTTCTTTAGCCAAGCTTGGCCAGCAAGCTTGCTCAAATCGGGAATTAACCCCACCATTCCGATTACCGGAGTCGGATAAATTGGTTGAGGATTCCCCTCAGCATCAACCGTTTCATTGTAAAGAGAAACATTGCCGCCAGTAACAGGCGTTCCCAACTCCCGACAAGCATCAGCAATCCCGCGACAAGCTGACGCTAACTGCCAATATCCGATCGGCTTTTCGGGACTGCCAAAATTCAAATTATCCGTAACTGCCAGAGGTTCAGCGCCCACACAGCTTAAGTTTCTCGCTGCTTCCGCTACGACTGCTTTTGCACCTTCATAAGGATCGAGATAAACATAACGAGAATTGCAATCAACCGTTGCAGCAACTCCGGGAATAGCCCCCTGCGGCGCTTCCTCCTTGCTAAGGGGGGGAGAAACTTTTGGAGTTTCCCTACCTTGTGCCTTTGTAAATAGAGGAATTACCTCTTCTTCCTGTTTGCTTTCGGAAGCTAGAGAAACGGCATTTTCTCTCAGTAGATCCCCCTTAGCAAGGGGGTGTACTTCTAACCCGTTAGCAAGGGAAGAGTGGCAAGGTTCTAGCGGACGCAATCTGACAACCGCAGCATCAGCGCCTCCCGGCAAAACAACAGTATTGTTTTGCACTTGATGGTCGTATTGGCGATAAACCCAGCGTTTAGAAGCGATGGTAGGAGTATCTAAAAGCGTCAGCAAAATCTGAGTCCAAGTTTGGAAATTGCCGTTAATTTCGATACCTGCAACTGTGGATTGTGGCAGGGAATCCGCCGTCCATTCCCATGCTTTTTTAGCATATTCTGGCGGTTCTGTCAACAGTTCTCGGTGATAAATTGGCGTGTTATCTGCCAAAGCAGTTGCGGTAATTTCGGCAGCGATTTCGCCTTTAAAGAGAATTCGGACGATCGGCTCTTCGATGACTGTACCCGCTACTACGGCGTGCAATCCCCATCTGTGGAAAATATCGATTAATTCCTGTTCGCGTCCTTTTTGGGCAACAAACAACATCCGTTCTTGGGATTCTGAAAGCAGGTATTCGTAGGGAATCATGCCGCTTTCTCGAACGGGAACTTTGTCTAAATCGAATTCAATGCCGACGCCGCCTTTGGCTGCCATTTCTGATGTGGAACAGGTGATTCCCGCCGCCCCCATGTCTTGGGCGGCGACGACTGCACCGGTTTTGAATGCTTCTAAACAAGCTTCAATTAAGGATTTTTCTAAAAATGGATCTCCTACTTGGACTGCGGGGCGATCGTCCATTGATTTGTCTGTCAATTCTGCACTGGCAAAACTTGCTCCTCCCATGCCATCTCGCCCGGTAGTTGAACCGACATAAAGCACGGGATTTCCGATGCCGGATGCGCCGGATTTGACGATTTCTTGAGTTTCCATTAAACCCAAGGCCATGACGTTAACTAATGGGTTGCCGGAATAAGCCGGATCGAAGTAAACTTCGCCGCCAACTGTGGGCACGCCGATGCAATTTCCATAATGGGAAATTCCCGATACTACGCCTTTGAACAATCTCTGAGTTTTAGCATCGTCTAAGTTGCCAAAACGCAGGGAATTTAAAAGTGCGATCGGGCGAGCACCCATTGTGAAGATATCGCGGAGAATCCCCCCGACACCGGTTGCTGCACCTTGGAAAGGTTCGACTGCTGAGGGGTGGTTGTGGGATTCAATTTTGAAGGCGAGTTGCAAGCCTTCTCCCAAGTCTACGACGCCGGCATTTTCTCCGGGCCCGACGAGAATTCGATCGCCCTCTGTGGGAAACTGTTTTAATAGTGGCCGCGAATTTTTGTAACAGCAGTGTTCGCTCCACATGACGCCGAACATTCCCAATTCAGCTTTATTAGGATGGCGGCCAAGACGCTGAACGATTTCTTGATATTCTTCTGGTTTGAGTCTTTCAGCAGCAATTTGTTCGGGGGAAAATGGGGATTCGGAGATGGGAGACATGGAAACTCGTTATAAACCACAGGCTTTATTCTAAATGCCCTGTGCTTGGTTAATCTAAAATCTATAATCTAAAATCTAAAAACCCAGATCCTTGCTTGGTTAATCTAAAATCTAAAATCTAAAATCTAAAATCGAATGACTTTACCTCAAAATCTCAATTTTGCTAACCAAAACTTGCGGAACCGTTCTTTTAAAGGGCTTGACTTATCTGGGGCGAATTTCAGCGGTTGCGACATTCGAGGCTGCAATTTCACCGGGGCGATTTTGAGGGGGGCAAATTTTCAGGGTGTCAGAACCGGACAAAGCCGCAGGCGGGTGAGAAATTTGATTGCTAGGGCTGGGGTGACAGCGGTGACAGTGACGGCTGCTGGGGCTTTGACGGGACTGATAGCCGGGGCGGATGCGGGGGCTGTGGCTGTGGCTGGAACCGCTGCGACGGCGATTGCTGCGACTCGGTGCGAGGCTGGGATTGTGGCGGGGGCTGTGGCTGGGGCTGCTGCTGCGATCGGCGCTAGCGGTATTGTGACATTTTTGGGCGGAGATACTCTCAGGGGAATTGTCTTATTTTTGGTTTCTGGGGTAATTCTGGGGTTAACTGCGATCGGCTTTTTTATCGCTGTTGAACAGATAGAAAAATTGTCGATAACGTCGTTTAGAAAAGCTGATTTAACTGATGCTGTATTCGATGCGGGGGTGGTTCTAGATGCAGATTTTTCTGATGCGCGAGGAGTGCCGTGGTAGACTGCACAATTACTGATTTTTTTGATTTTTTACCGAAAGCATCCAGGATACAAGCCCCCGGATTCATCCGTGGAAAAATAAAAAACCTGTATCCGATGAAACTTGCCGAACGTATTTATTCGTGGGGTGAATGCTTCAATTCTAAAATCTAAAATCTAAAATCTAAAATCTAAAATCGATTGACCCATTCCCGTAATTCTCGCACTGCTGTGGTTGCGCCTGTAGTTTGAGTGCGATCGATAAATTCCTCAACTTTTGCAGTAGGTAGCATCGGGAAAGCCCGCGAAAAATTGCACTCGGCATATTCGCCATTTTGCAATTGATAAAACTTGATGCTTCGTCCATCGTACCGCCAAATTTCGGGTACGCCTAAATCTGCATATAAATCGAATTGATTTAAGGAACTGCTGGTAATATCAATTTCCAGTGCTAAATCGGGCGGCGGATCTTGAGCAAAGTCTAATTCTGTTCTCCCTCTGACCAGTGCTTCATTCTGGATATAATAACAGGAATCTGGTTCTTTACCCGCTGCTTTTTTGCGTTTTTTGATCGTCATCGAGCCAAAGGGGTTGTACTCTAGATTGAGTTCTTCTATGAGAGTTACAATTAAGCGATCGATCAGCCTGTTGCGATTTTCATGTTCCGGTAGCGGCACCATAATTTCTAATTGACCTTGATGATAAGCAATTCTGGTGGAACGTTGGTTGCCCAGTTCCGCTAGCAGGCTTTCATATAACTGCCAACTGATATTTTGCAGTAAAACTCGCTGTTCGGGGGGCGTTGATATTGTTAGCATTTTACTTGAGTTTTAGAGCTTGAGAATATTTTAATTGATTCTTTTTTTTTGCGAACAGCACAAAAAGTATCTGCCGACAGCTACGGTCATGCGCTACTCTAGTTAATAATAGACTGTGGTCATTAGTCCTTGTTGTATGAAGTTGCGATCGTTCTTTTCTTTCCTCATTGCTGGCGTCTTGGCACTCTTAGGCTTGAGTGCCGGTGGTTTTTACTGGCTGACAACTCACACTCCCCTGAATTTGCTCGCTGGCGGGCCGACAACTACTCCGGCTGCGGCTGTGTTTGTCTCGAAACAAGCACCTTTGTTAGCATCAATGCTGGTAAATCCCGATCGCCTCGAAGCATTGCGACAAGTTTTTGCCACTCCCGAAGAAAGAAGTCGATCGCACGCAGAATTTGAGCAAATCAAAAAAAGTTTCCTCGGCAATACAGGCCTCGATTACAGTCGAGATATCCAACCTTGGATAGGTGACGAAATTACCCTCGCCGTCACAAACCCCGATTTCGATGGCGACAGCAGCAACGGCAAACAAACCGGGTTTTTGCTGGCCGTTTCCTCCCAAAAGGTCGATCGCAGCCAAAAATTTCTTGACTCCTACTGGCGCCAACAATCTCGTGGCGATAAAACAGTGCAGTCGGAAATATATAAAGGCGTGAGAATTAATTATAAACAAGCACCAAAATCCCAGAAAAAATCTGCTTCGCTTTCGCCTTTTAATCCGTTTTCTCTGCCGACTTCCAAGTTGCCATCCAGCTTCGCAACAGCAGCCATCGGCGGTAATTTTAATTCTGGGAATAATCAAAGTTTTGTTTTATTTTCCAATAGCCCGATTGTGATTCGAGATGCAATTAATAACCTTGAAACAGCAAACCTAAATCTCAACAATACCCCGGAATATCAAAAAGCTTTGCAGCAGCTAACTCAAGGCAGAATCGCTTTAGCATTTGTCAATCTCCCGCAATCAGCAACCGAGCAAAATCCCCAAGTTTCTCTTAATTCCCTCGCAGTTGCTGTCGGAGTCAACCGACGGGGATTGCTGGCTCAAACTGCTTTAGTGACATCGCGAGAAAACACAGCTTCTCCAACGCTTTCCGAACCTGTGCAAGCCTTGCAATACATTCCCTCAGCGAGTCCTTTCGCGGTCGCCAGCACCGACTTAAGGAATTTTTGGGCTGATTTGTCATTGGCGGTTTCTACTAATCCAGAAGTCTCAAATTTAGTCGATCGCACCCTGGGAGATATTCAGCAACTTTGGGGCGTCAACCTGCCGCAGGATATATTTGACTGGGTACAAGGAGAATACGCTTTAGCAGTGCTTCCGAATTCGTCAAATGGTGCCGACTGGATTTTTGCCGCCGAAAACTCTGCTGATTCCCAAAAGGCGATCGACAAACTCGATGAAATTGCCCGCAGCAAAGAGTACAGCATCGGCAGCTTCACTCTGAGAAACCAGAAAATTACCGCTTGGACGCAGTTGACAACTAGCCAGAATTATGGTAAAGAAAATAATAGAAAAAGTGCGATCGAAACCGAGGCAAAAGGAGTCCGAGCCACCGTCGGCAAATACGAAATTTTCACCACTTCAGTAGAAGCAATGGACGCAGCACTAGAAGCAGCAGAAACAGTCTCTTTAGTTGCCAATCAAGATTTTCAAACCAGCATTGAACCGCTTCCGCCCTCTAACGACGGCTATTTTTATTTAGACTGGCCCTCCAGCAGGGCAATTTGGGAAAAACAAATCCCGCTGTTGAGGTTAATTGAACTTTCGGCAAGACCATTGTTCGATCACTTGCGATCGCTAACTGTCACCAGTACGGGAGAAATAACAGGAATTCGCAAAGCTACTATATTTATGCGGCTCAATTAGTTAGTAGTCAGTAGTCAGTAGTCATTAGTCAGTAGTCAGAAGTCAGAAGAAAAACAAGACATTATGCCCAATTCCCCATTCCCAATAACTAAGGACTAATGACTAATGACTACTGACTAAGGACTAAGGACTAAGGACTAATAACTACTGGCTGCTTCACATTTTTCTGTGGCCCAAAATAAGCTTGAAATACCTCTTTGGCGATCGGGGCGGCGGCAACAGAACCATAACCGCCATTTTCCACAACCACGGCGATCGCAATTTCCGGCTTCTGGGCGGGCCCGAAGGCGACATACAAAGAGTGATCCTCCTGTCCGATGACCTCCGAAGTCCCTGTTTTGCCCGCCGTCAGCGGAATCGAACCGTCATTCAATCCCTGTCCAGTACCCTCGGCAACTACCGCGATCAGTCCTTCCTTAATCACCTGAACTGTTGAAGGTTTCATCCCCGTATGTACCCGTTGAGTCTCCGCTGTGCCGGTCATAGAAGTCAAAAGATGAGGCTTCACGCGATAACCCCCATTAGCGATCGAACTCACCATTACCGCCCCCTCCAAAGGAGTCATCAACACCAACCCCTGCCCGATCGACATCGTTACCGTATCACCCGCATACCAAGGTTCTTTATAAAGTTTCTCCTTCTCCTCCGGCGTCGGGATTTGACCGTAATCGCCACCGCCTAGCCCCAAAAGATTCAAATCCGTATCCTTGCCAATTCCCAAGCGCTGTCCCCACTTAGAAATTTGCTCCGGCCCGGTACTAATCCCCAATTGATAAAAAAACGTATTGCTGCTGAAAGCCAAAGCATCCCGAAAGCCGATGTCGCCGAAACCGCCACTGTGTTCGTTAAAATCAATTCCCCCCACAGTAATGTAAGACGAAGTACCGAGAATTGAGTCCGGCGAAAATTTGCCCGACTCCAGGGCCGCGACGGAAGTCACAATTTTAAAGGTGCTACCGGGGGGATAGCCCTGCGTGGCCCGATTCAAAAATGGATTTTCCGGATCTTGAAGAGTTTTCCACTCATCCTTAGTGATTTTTCGCGTAAACAGATTGGGGTCAAAAGTCGGGTGGCTGGCCATAACTAATACCGCCCCGGTGTTGACATCCAGCGCCACTACTGCTCCCCGGCGGTTCCCCAGGGCTTTTTCGGCTGCTTTTTGCATGGACAAGTCTATGGTTAGCTGCACCGCCTCACCGGGTTTGGGCGGTGTCTCTCCCATCAGCCGCAATTCTTCATTTTGGGCATTTACTTCGATCAGCCGATCGCCCCACACTCCCGCAATCTTCTCGTTAGAGCTCGCTTCTATGCCCATTTGACCGACAATCATCCCCATCGGATATTCAGGATGAGCTTCCAAGTCGGCTGCGGTAGCTTCGCCGATATATCCGATCGCGTGAGATGCCAAACTGCCTTCGGGATAGTAGCGGTTCGCTTCTGGCCGCACTTCCACTCCCCGCATTTGTCCCACCTCTTCTGCTAGTGGCACGAACACCTCTGGCGGCATTGCTTGCTTGAGCCGCACCGGTCTATAGGATTGAGGATCGACCTCTTTTATTTTTTTTAAAATTTCTTTTGCTGGAATTTTAACCAGCGGACTCAACTTTTCTGCTGTCACTTTCCACTGTTCCGGCGTTTGTTCTTTCGGCCACAAATATACCGATCGAGCTAAATTGTTTGCAGCTAGCAACTTGCCTTTGCGATCGATAATGTGTCCGCGATTCGCCGGCATGGGCACTAGGCGAACGCGATTGTTTTCGGCTCGTTCCCGGTGTTGCTTCCCTTGTATCAGTTGCAATTCCACCAGCCGACTAGCGTGCAGGCCCAGCAAACCTGTTGCCACCAGCATTAACACGATCGCCCGGTGTATCGGACGATCCTGTTTTTTAGGAGTTTCCCCCAGGCTTTTGTCAGGAGAGTGAAATGCTGAGATCGAATAAACTTGTCGTTGCATCATTCTATAGGTAGATGTCAAATCCTAGATTTTAGATTCTTGAATTGTCAATTGTGAAGTATACATCATCAGACCGGGGCGATCGGGCCTTGACCCTTGGGGGAAGCGGAATGATTGAGCGTTAGCTATTGACTAATCACTAATTAACTCATGACTGCTTACTAATCCCCCAAGCACCAAGAAATAGCCAGAAAAATCAAGGTCAGGCTCAGCCAATTAGGCAGGTGGAGCCAGCCAGATAGACCTATAGGTAACAATACCAAGACCTGTGTCAATAGGGAACCGAGGGCCAACAGCAAGGCTAAAAGTATCAAATTTATCATCTTGACACCGTACAATTTCGGATATGAGTCGATCGCCTGTGGCAGAAATCCGAGTGGCACAAGCGAGCGCGATCGTAGAGGGATTGTCCTGATAGACATAAGGAAGATAAGCCAGGAGGTGTTGAACTAATTTAAAAAAAATTATTCTTCCTCCATAGTTTGTATTCCAGGGGCTGCGATGGGTAAATTCTGAGTTGTGATTTTAAGTTGTGACGCCAGGAGTATGGCCATGTTGTTTAATCAGGGAGCCAATTTCAAAAACGGTGCGCTCTTGGGTGCGATCGCGGCGATCGTCGCCCTACCAGTTTTAGCAGAAACAGCCAATTTCGGCACTTTAAGTTTATCGCGAGGTTTTGCAGCCCCAACAGCAGTTTTGAGAGGTTCCACAGGCGGATCCTACTCTCTATCTGCCATAGCCAACGCCGATCGCCACAAAAACAAATGTTTGGGTTTTGCCACCCCAACTCCCGACCACATCATAGTCTTGCAGCAAAACTTTTCAAAACTCACACTCCAAATCAACAGCGGAGGCAAGGACACAACCTTACTCGTACAAGGCCCCGGTAATGCGGTGCGCTGCGGAGACGATATAGGTCAGAATAAAGATGCTGGCATACTTGATTCTGACTGGCAAGCAGGCTCTTACAGGATTTGGGTAGGTACTGTCGAACCCGGAGTCAAGTCTAACTATACAATCTCAGTACAGGAATAGAACGCAGCGGCGCTGTTGGATGGAGACAATAAAATATCATCAAATTCTCCCCCAATCTCCCACTCTCCCACGGTTCCACTCCGTCATATCCCCCAATCTCCCGATCGACCGCTCACTTCCCCATCCAGTAAAATGTAAAATCGAAAGTGGCGTGTTTAACCAAAATAGGTAACTCCGAAAGTGCTAAAGACTCTTAGAGCTGACTTCAGTATAATTTTCGATCGCGACCCTGCAGCTCGCAACTGGCTGGAAGTTTTGTTTTGCTACCCCGGTCTTCAAGCCCTAGTGCTGCACCGCCTCGCACACTGGCTTTACGTGTTGGGACTTCCCTTCATCCCCCGCTTGATTTCCCACATAGCTCGCTTTTTGACCGGAATTGAAATCCACCCAGGGGCAACCATCGGCAAAAGCGTATTCATCGACCACGGTATGGGGGTTGTGATCGGCGAAACAGCGATTATCGGCGATTTTGCCCTAATTTACCAAGGTGTCACCCTAGGCGGTACTGGCAAACAAAGCGGCAAGCGTCACCCTACAGTCGGCGAAAACGTAGTTGTCGGTGCCGGCGCCAAGGTACTCGGCAATCTGCAAATTGGCAATAACGTCCGCATCGGCGCCGGTTCCGTCGTACTCCGCGACGTACCATCTGACTGCACAGTGGTAGGGATTCCCGGCCGCATCGTCTATCGATCGGGAGTGCGCGTCAATCCCCTAGAACACGGCAGTTTGCCGGATTCGGAAGCTGTGGTAATTCGCTCTTTGCTCGATCGTATCGAATCCCTCGAACAGCAAGTAAAAAGTTTGGTTCCTCAACCATCTGTCTCCTTAACTTCTGATCCCACTTCCCACAATTTCCACTCAGTATCAGAAGCTTTAAACCAAGCCAGCAATGTAGCCGTAGCCGAAAAAACACAGCTAGTTACAACCCCTAGCTGCAAGTTAAAAGATAAAGCAATTCAAGAATTTTTCGACGGCAGCGGCATCTAAAATTTGAATTGGCCAAACAGGGAATTGGCCAAACAGGGAATTGGCAATGGGGCCTGGAAGGTTATTGGTAACAAATAACCAATAACCAATAATCACTGACTAATGACTACCCAGATTTATCAGTGGAGTCGCTTTCTTCAATCTAAAATCTAAAATCTAAAATCTAAAATCGGTTGACTTCTTTTTCAAGGATTAACCGATCGCACAGACCAATTTCCCTCCCCGTCGCGCCGATAAAGCGATCGGTTTTGCGGTTCCCCCCGCAACTCCAACAAATCCACCGTTTCCGGTTCCAACAACAGCAAGCAAAAATTAGGCAGCGGCTCGATCGCATCTGGGGAAGCAGAATCAAAAGCACTAGCCTCGGCTTTGTCATCCCCCGGATGAGGCCAAGCAAACTGCGATCTAGCCGCCTCAGAAAGCTCCTGCCAAGTTGTGCACCGCGATGAACACAACTGGGCATCTGGATAATCTGCCCCTACCAAAACTAGCTTTCCAGCAATCCGAAATTGTTCGCGAGTTTTCGGGAAATACCAGCAAATTTCCCCCCAAGGATAGAGATTAATCTCCTCAGCCTTTTCACTGCGAATATCTGTAATAAACTTTAACTGATTAGTATCTGCTAAAAAGCCTCGAAACACCACAGTGCGGTTAGCCGGACGCCCGGTAGCCCGAACAGTTGCTAGTTGCAAGTAACGGGCAAAAGCAAGACTGCGGTTGCGGTGGAGGGCACGAGCTAAGGGCGATCGCCAAAGTGCTAGAGACATAAAGGAAGGAAGAAGGAAGAAGGAAGAAGGAAGAAACAGTTATCCGTGAATTCCCTGTCATGCTATTGGTAATTCTATGTCAAATTCACTCTCAAAACTCAAAACTCTTGAAACTCCCCACAGTGGCTACCACTGGGACGGTAGTTCACGCCGCTTTTTTGAAGGCTGGTACTACCGAATAACATTACCGATTCACGGACAATCCTTTGCATTCATGTATTCCATCGAAGACCCCAGAGGCGGTCAACCTTACAGTGGCGGTGCAGCTCAGATTCTCGGTCCGAAAGATAGCTATTTGTGTCGCACCTTTCCAGATGTAAATAAGTTTTGGGCGCACAGAGAAAGCTTAGGTTTCGGACATTGGGGCAAAACAGATTTACAAATTAAACCCCAATATTTAGAGCCGGCAGTATTCGACAGCAGCGTCGAAGAAGGCTATCAAGCTACTGCTACTTTAAATCAAGGTTATTTGCACGATCCGGGAAGCGGCAGCCACTGTTTTTGGCAGTACGAAATTCAACCTATCTATGGCTGGGGAAACTCTGAAGAAATCCAGAAATCTACCGCAGGAATGCTATCTTTACTGCCCGTTTTTGAGCCTGGATGGCAAATTTTAATGGCTCACGGTTTAGCCACGGGCTGGATCGATTGGAATGGCGATCGCTACGAATTTAAAGATGCTCCCGCTTACAGCGAAAAAAACTGGGGCGGTGCTTTTCCGCAAAAGTGGTTTTGGATTAATTGCAATTGTTTTCAAGGCGAAAATGATTTAGCTTTAACCGCAGGTGGTGGCAAGCGGGGCGTGCTGTGGTGGATGGAATCGGTAGCAATGATTGGTCTGCATTACCGAGGCAAATTTTACGAATTTGTGCCTTGGAATTCGCAAGTTAGTTGGACTATTGAACCTTGGGGAAGCTGGAAAATGCAGGCTAGAAACAGTCAGTTTGAAGTTGAGTTGATTGGCACTACAAACATTCCTGGTAGTTATGTGCGAACTCCTACCGAAAAAGGCATGGCTTTTTGCTGCCGGGATACGACGCACGGTGAATTGCGCTTGCAACTGCGAGAGTTGTTGGGGGGAAATGTGGAAAAAAATGGCAAGCAGCGTTCTAGAATTATCTTAGAGGCTCAAAGCTCTTTATCGGGTTTGGAAGTTGGGGGCGGGCCTTGGGATGAAGTTTGGCGATCGAATTAAGTCATTAGTCAGTAGTCAGTAGTCAGTAGTCAGTAGTCAGTAGTCAGTTGTCAGTTGTCATTAGTCATTAGTCAGTTAATAGTTAACAGTAGTCAGAACAGCCATGATCAATTTACTCGGTTGGCAATTAGGCAAATTCTACCGCAGCCAGGGGTTACAAAAAACTTTCAAGGTGATTTTGGGACTAATTTTATGTTTGAGCACAATCTTGATGCCAGCGACAATTGCTAGTGCTGCCGGTGATTTGTCTCGCCAACCTGTTACCGAAATTACTGTTAGTTTAGGTAACGAAGCTGGGGAACTCAAATTCTTTCCCAATCTGCTAGAATTTGAATCGGGCAAGCGCTATAAATTAGTGCTAAAAAATCCCAGTTCGCAGAAACATTATTTTACTGCTAAAAACTTTGCTGATGCGAGTTGGACTCAAAAAGTTGAAGCTGGGAAAGTGGAAATTAAAGGAGCGATTCACGAACTAGAACTTAAACCGGGCGCTATGGCAGAATGGGTGTTTGTGCCGATGAAATCGGGAACCTACAACCTGCGCTGTACGGTAGCCGGACATACAGAGGCGGGGATGATTGGCAAAATCACGATCGCCTCTTAAATCCCAATCTGCGTTCAATTTCAGATTAATTAGCGAAAAACGATCGAACTTTCGGCCCTCTAGACACTTTTCAAGTAGACTCTAGCGGAGCCATTGTCAGTCCAGCACGGCTCAATTGCATATGATAAAGTTCTGCTTGCTCTTGCGGGCCAACCCACACGGTGGCTTGGCCTTCGTGGTGGATTTGGTTGGCGAGTTTCCAAGCTCGATCGCTCGTCATCCCTGGAATGTATTTCGTCAAACATTCCACAACGTGCTGAAATGTGTTGAAATCGTCGTTGAGGACTATTACCCGATAGTTGGGATAAGGTTTGCGGGTAACTTGACTCGATCGAACGGGTGCTATGGTTGGTGAAGAGGTCATCGCGCGAACAGCCACTAAAACTACAAAATTCGTAAAAAAGTTACCTCTAAAATTATAACACAATTTCATATTTTTTCAACCCCTACTTGGTATTTTGATCCGCTTCGGGGTTTATTTTCACCACCGGGCCCTGCGTTAGATTTCTCCAGAAACTGTGGGGAGTAGGAGTTAGGTATCCTGCCCCCCATTGACAGGCTTTTGAGGAGAAATCTATGGCACCGCGCCGATTACACTAAAGTTAACACTCGATTGAGATCGGAAGTGTCGCCGTCAGAATACGCTTGCACCAGAAGTTGCTTTAAATCTTCAATCAGCGGATAGCGGGGGTTCGCTCCGGTACACTGATCGTCAAAAGCTCGATCGGCCATTTCCTCAACGCGAGCAAAAAAGAAATCATCACTCATTCCCTGACTGGCGATCGCCTCCTGAATCGTGCTAGGAATATCTACCTCACGCTTCAGAGCTTCCACCGCTGCGATCAACTTCTCAACTTTTTCATCTTCGGTATCGCCGCCCAAATTCAGATAGTCCGCAATTCGAGCATAACGCCACTTGCTGTTAGGATACTTGTTTTGAGAAAAAATCGCTTGTTTGAACGGAACATCCGTTGCATTGTAGCGAATTACATGGGAAATCATCAGCGCATTCGCTAAACCGTGAGGGACGTGGCAAGTTGCACCTAATTGGTGAGCTACTGAGTGACAAACCCCCAGAAAAGAGTTGGCAAATGCCATGCCGGCGATCGTAGCAGCATAATGTACTTTCTCCCGCGCTTTCGGATCGTTGGCACCATTTTTGTAAGCGCTGGGCAGGTATTTAAACAGCAAACGAATCGCTTCTAAAGCCAAACCATTTGTATACTCAGAAGCCAACACAGAAACATAAGCTTCTAAAGCGTGGGTTAGCGCATCAATGCCGCCGTAAGCAGTCAGTTTCCGGGGCATATTCAGCGTAAGTTCTGGATCGACGATCGCCATACTCGGAGTCAGAGCATAATCTGCCAGCGGATACTTAATCCCCGATCGTTCATCCGTAACAACCGCAAAAGGCGTGACTTCCGAACCCGTTCCCGAAGTAGTTGGAATTGCCACCATAATTGCCTTTGAACCCAAAGGCGGCAGTTCGTATACCCGCTTGCGGATATCCATAAACCGCATCGCCAATCCTTCAAACTCAATTTCTGGATGCTCATACATCAGCCACATTACTTTAGCAGCATCCATCGGCGAGCCACCACCAAAAGCAATAATCACATCTGGATGGAAACTATTGCAGATTTCTAAACCTTTGCGAACAGTAGCCAGCGAAGGATCGGGTTCCACATCGTAAAATGTGTAGTGATCGATGCCGATTTCTTCCAAACTCTCTGTGACTTCCTTAGTCAATCCCAATTCAAACAATGGTTTATCCGTCACAATCAAAGCACGTTTCTTACCTGCAAGATCCCTCAAAGCTACAGGAAGACAACCCGACTTAAAATAAATCTTGGGAGGAATGCGGAACCAGAGCATATTCTCGCGTCGCTCTGCTACGGTTTTGATATTGAGCAGGTGATGGGGTGTCACGTTGACAGAAATCGAATTATCGCCCCAGCTACCGCAACCGAGGGTAAGGGAGGGATCGAGGCGGAAATTGTACAAATCGCCGATCGCACCTTGAGAAGAAGGCGTATTAATCAGCACCCGCGAAGTCTCTAATTTGCTTTCAAAATAACGAATGTGTTCCTGATTGTGGGGGGCGGTGTAGAGTACAGAAGTATGTCCGTGTCCGCCAAAAATTATCAGCGCTTCAGCTTTGTCTACTGCTTCAGTAAAGTCCTTGGCGCGGTACATGGCGAGAATCGGCGAAAGTTTTTCACAAGCAAAGGGTTCTTCTTTACCTATCGTATCCACTTCTCCAATCAAAACCCTGATGTTTGACGGCACTACAAAACCCGCAATCTGCGCCACCTTTTGCACCGATTGTCCGACTATTTCGGCATTCAATCGACCATCAATTAAGATTACCCGCCGCACTTTTTCTCGTTCTTCAGCATTCAGGAAATAAGCACCGCGCTTGATAAATTCCAGTTGCACGGCATCGTACACCTCATCCACAACAACTACCGATTGTTCCGAAGCACAAATCGTGCCGTTGTCGAAAGTTTTGCTGAGCAAAATTGAGCTGACAGCCATTTGGATGTGGGCGGTTTCATCGATGATGGCGGGAGTATTTCCAGCGCCGACACCGAGGGAGGGATGTCCTGAAGAGTAGGCAGCTTTTACCATTCCCGGCCCGCCAGTTGCCAAAATTAGTTTGATATCGGGGTGCTGCATCAAAGCTTGGGAAAGTGGCACAGTTGGCTCATCAATCCACCCAATAATATCCGGTGGTGCGCCGGCTGCTACAGCAGCATCGAGGAGGATTTTTGCCGCCGCAGCCGTGCAGGATTTGGCGCGGGGATGGGGCGAAAATATAATGCCATTTCTCGTCTTGAGCACGATTAATGACTTAAAGATGGTGGTGGAAGTCGGGTTAGTTACAGGAACGATTCCCGCTAGCAATCCCACTGGTTCGGCAATGCGTTCGTAGCCAAAATGCCGATCGGACTCGATGATACCACAAGTCTTGTCGTTTTTATATTTGTTGTAAATCATTTCCGAGGCAAAATGATTTTTGATTGCCTTATCTTCGATGACTCCCATTCCCGATTCTTTGACTGCTGCTTTGGCTAAGGGAATGCGGGCGGCATTAGCGGCTAAAGCTACTTGCTTGAATATGCGATCGACTTGTTCTTGAGTGTAGGTGGCAAACTCAGCTTGGGCTGCTTTTACTTTTTGAATTAGGACTTCTAATTCTTCTAAATTGGTAACTTTCATGTGATTTTTCGTGATGTGGATTTCGGAAAAATTATTGCCTCAATCTTTGATTGGTAGGGAACCTGCAGATCGACGCAGATAATTTCAAGATTGTGGGTGACTTGTGAACGTGGTCTTTTAATTATTATATACCGCTAGCTCCGATCGCATTGACCCCGCGACTGCGAAAAATATCAACTGTTTGTTGCACGAGTTCCGGTGAAGCTGGAGGTGTATCCTTGAGTTCGTAATCCAATTTTAATTGCTCCCATTTGTATTCTCCCATTTTATGAAATGGTAATACTTCGACTTTTTCCACATTGTTCAGATTGGCAATAAACTCCGCTAATTTTTCTACGTTTTCGATGTGATCGGTGAGGTGAGGAACTAGAACGAAGCGAATCCACGTCGGTTTGCCAATTTCGCTGAGATATTTGGCCATTGCTAAAGTAGGCTCGATGGAAACATTGGTGACTTTGTAATAGAGTTCGGGAATGTAGGATTTGATGTCCAACAAAACCAGATCGGTCATTTCCAGAACCGGTTTAGCAACGTCTAAAACACAGAAGCCTGATGTGTCCAGCGCTGTATGCAAACCCATTTGATGACAGCGGGTAAAGATTTCTTTGACAAAATCCGGCTGCATCAATGGTTCGCCGCCGCTGACGGTAACGCCTCCTTTCCGTAGGTAGGATTTACATTTTATAATTTGCTCGATTAAATAATCGACGGTTACTTCTTTACCATCGTGGGAATTGCGACAGTCGGGATTGTGACAGTACAGACAGCGTAACGGACAGCCTTGGGTGAAGACGATAAACCGGATTCCGGGGCCGTCTACTGTACCAAATGTTTCGATTGAGTGAATGCGACCAATTCCAGACATTTAATTTGCTGTTTGTTGGTAAGGATTTTGAGAGTAGGGATGATATCAATTCCGGTTGCATTGGAATGATTAAACCGCAGAGTACGCAGAGAACGCAGAGGAAGAGAAGAGAGAGATGAATACAGGACGATGCTAACGGATTTGAGATGAGGGAATCTCGGTGTTAACTTAAGCCGGGAAACTTGCGGATTGTTCGTTTGGTTGCTGAGGCTCGATCCCCCTAAATCCCCCTTAAAAAGGGGAGTAGGGGTTGACTTTGAGAAGTGGACGGTTCCCCTTGAATCCCCAGATAGTCTGGGGAATTCAAGAATACTCTTGTTCCCCCCTTCTTAAGGGGGGTTAGGGGGGATCTGGCCTCATGGTTTAACAGCGAAACTAGACGAAAAAAGACTTATGGAGAACCAATTATGTAGGCGCTTCTTGAGTCCCCCTCAGCTCGGACTTCGTTTGACTCTTGAGCGGTTTCAATCGCCGAGTTTTTTCTGCTGGGATTTAGACGCGTTCGTGGAAAGTCCGTTTAATCACATCTAATTGCTGTTCGCGGGTAAGTTTGATGAAATTAACCGCATAACCGGAGACGCGAATTGTTAGCTGGGGATAGTTTTCTGGATGTTCCATCGCATCTAGTAATGTTTGCCGATCAAGGGCGTTAACATTGATGTGATGGCCGCCATCGTGGAAGTAACCGTCTATAAGACTAACTAGGTTGTTAGTCCGATCGCTCTCCATTCTGCCCAAGGCTTGCGGTAGAATCGAAAAAGTATTCGATATGCCATCTTGACAATCACTGTAAGGCAGTTTGGCTACAGAAGATAAGGATGCGATCGCCCCACAGGAATCTCGGCCGTGCATCGGGTTAGCACCGGGAGCAAAGGGTTCGCCGGCTTTACGTCCGTCGGGAGTGCTACCAGTTTTTTTGCCGTAAACTACGTTAGAGGTAATTGTGAGTACCGATTGAGTCGCTACAGCGCCGCGGTAGGTTTTGTGCTGGCGAATTTCGTTCATGAAGCTTTGCACAAGTTCGATGGCTATACTGTCTACGCGATCGTCATTATTGCCATATTTGGGATATTCTCCTTCGATCGAGTAATCCACTGCCAAACCTTGCTCGTTGCGAAGCACCTTAACTTTAGCGTTTTTAATCGCCGACAGGGAGTCCGCCACCACCGACAATCCGGCAATTCCGCAGGCCATTGTCCGGTAAACATCGCGATCGTGCAGTGCCATTTCCAGGCGTTCGTAGCAGTATTTGTCGTGCATATAGTGAATGACATTCAACGTATTGATATACGTTTTTGCCAACCACGCCATCATGTCGCGGAACCTGGCTCTTACCTCGTCATAATCGAGATATTCGGTAGTAATCGGTGGGAACTGCGGCGCGATTTGGTCGCCGGACTTCTCATCTTTACCGCCGTTAATCGCATAGAGCAAAGTCTTAGCTAAGTTAACTCGCGCGCCGAAAAACTGCATTTGCTTGCCAATTCGCATGGCGGAAACACAACAGGCGATCGCGTAATCATCGCCGTATTGAGGACGCATCAAATCGTCGTTTTCGTACTGAATAGAACTTGTGTCGCTGGATACCTTCGCACAGAATTCTTTGAAGTTTTCCGGCAAGTTTTCCGACCACAAAACGGTGAGATTTGGTTCGGGTGCAGTACCGAGGTTTGACAGGGTGTGCAAGAATCGGAAACTGTTACGAGTTACCAATGTTCTACCGTCATCGCTGATACCGCCGATCGCCTCTGTTACCCAAGTTGGATCGCCAGAAAACAGAGCGTTATAGTCGGGAGTTCGCAAAAACCGCACCATGCGGAGTTTCATTACAAAATGGTCGATCAGTTCTTGCAATTCCACTTCGGAACTCGCGCCACTTTGTAAATCGCGCTCGAAATAAATGTCTAAAAACGTCGATACGCGGCCGAGAGACATCGCTGCCCCGTTTTGTTCTTTCACTGCTCCCAAGTAGCCAAAATACAGCCACTGGACAGCTTCTCGTGCATTTGCTGCCGGACGGCTAATATCAAAGCCGTAGCTAGCAGCCATTTCTTTTAACTCAAACAATGCCCGAATTTGCTCGGATAACTCTTCGCGCAAGCGAATTGTTCCCTCGTCCATCGCGTCTAGTTCGAGTGATTCTTGCTGTGTTTTTTTATCCTCAATTAGGCGATCGACACCGTACAAAGCAACGCGCCGATAGTCACCAATTATCCGCCCGCGTCCGTAGGCATCTGGCAAACCTGTGATGATACCCGAACGTCTCGCCAGACGCATCGAGCGCGTGTAAGCATCGAATACACCATCGTTATGAGTTTTGCGATATTTCGTAAATATTTCTTCTGTTTGCGGATCGAGCTGATAGCCGTAAGCTTCTAAACCTGCCTTGACAACGCGAATCCCGCCCAAGGGCATAATCGCGCGTTTCAAAGGTCGATCTGTTTGCAAACCTACTATTTGTTCTAAGTCGCGATCGATGTATCCTGCTGCATGAGCCGTGATCGATGTGGGAACTTTTGTATCAACATCCAATACACCTTTTTCGCGCTCTTGCTTCATTAATTCCAGAACTTTTTGCCAAAGTTGCTGGGTTTTTTCGGTTGGTGCTGTGAGAAATTCTGCATTCCCTTCGTAGGGGGTGTAATTCTTTTGGATGAAGTCTCTGACGTTGACTTCGTTTGTCCAGTTGCCTTCAGTAAAGCCGTGCCATTCTGCAAACATAGCTTGCTTTCACCTCAATTTTTTATTAGCGATCGATCTTTTTTGCTTCGACCACTATATCTAGTATATATTTAATTTCAATATTTTAAATACCCGGTTCGCTATTTGTTACAAAAGTTGACTTGCTAATTTGGTGGGAAGAATTAAGATAGATAGTAGGCAGAACCTCCTCGTGAATTGTTGAGGAAGCTCTGACCAAAGGGGTTCCCGAACTAACACTTAGACAACCCAAATGTTGTTTAAGGGCGGGCGTGTCGGAAACGGGCAATGAGATTTTTTTTTTCAGGAACCGCAAACACCCGAAGAAGATGAAGAAAAAGCAGAAAAAAAGCAGAAAAAGAGTTCGGATTTGATTCGGTGATAGTTATCGAAAGCAGAGCAATATTAATTGCTGATTAATTGAAGTAGGGTACTATGCAGATAAATTCAATGAATCAAAGCACTGCGAGCGATCGGGCTCACGATATTTGGAAAGAACAGCGTCATCCGCTCGATCGGATTTTTCGGCCTCGCTCCGTGGCTGTAATCGGCGCAACAGAGAGAGAAGGAAGCGTTGGACGAACTCTCCTGTGGAACTTGATTCGGAATCCGTTTGGCGGCACAGTTTTTCCAGTGAATCCGCAGCGCCACAGCGTCTTGGGGCTCAAGTCTTATCCTGACATTGCTAGCGTCCCGGAAGTAGTGGATCTGGCGGTGATTGCTACGCCGGCTGCTGGGGTGCCGCAAGTGATCCGCGAATGTATCGCTGCTGGGGTGAAAGGAGCAATTATTGTTTCTGCAGGCTTTAAAGAGATTGGTGCGGCTGGGGAGGCTTTAGAACAGCAAGTTCTCGCCCAAGCGCGTCTGGGCGGAATGCGGATTATCGGCCCAAATTGCCTCGGTGTGATGAATCCTGTGGTTGGGCTCAATGCTACTTTTGCAGGTACGATCGCCCGTCCGGGTAATGTCGCTTTCATCAGTCAAAGCGGCGCCCTCTGTACTTCGATTCTCGACTGGAGTTTGGGGGAAAATGTCGGTTTTAGCGCCTTTGTATCGATCGGCTCTATGCTCGATGTCGGTTGGGGCGATCTGATCGAGTATTTCGGGGACGATCCCCATACTCACAGTATCGTTTTGTACATGGAATCTATGGGTGATGCTCGTTCATTCCTGTCCGCCGCCCGCCCAGTGGCGATCGACAAACCGATCATCATTCTCAAGGTAGGACGTACCGCCGCCGCCGCCCAAGCCGCCGCTTCCCATACGGGAGCTTTGACCGGCAGCGATGACGTGCTTAACGCTGCTTTCCGCCGCTGTGGCGCGTTGCGCGTACATACGATTTCCGATTTGTTCGACATGGCAGAAATTCTGGCCAAGCAACCGCGACCGCAGGGCAACCGCCTATCGATCGTCACCAATGCCGGAGGCCCAGGGGCGATCGCCACTGATGCCTTAATTAGCGACGGCGGTGCCCTGGCAGATTTGGCACCGGAGACGCTGCAGCGACTTGATGAGTTTTTGCCACCTCAGTGGAGTCATCACAACCCGATCGATATTTTGGGCGATGCTAGTAGCGATCTTTACGCCAAAACTTTAGAAGTTGTCGCTCCCGATCCCAATAGTGACGGATTGCTGGTCATCCTGACGCCACAAGCGATGACAAATCCCACCCAAACCGCAGAAAAACTTAAGTCTTACAGCAAACTCGGAAAGCCCTTATTAGCAAGCTGGATGGGCGGTGTGGAAGTGTCAGCGGGAACGCAAATTCTCAATCAGGCAAATATTCCGACTTTCCCTTATCCCGATACCGCCGTCAGGTTATTCAACTATATGTGGCGGTACACATACAACCTGCGCGCTATCTACGAAACGCCATCTCTCCCCGCTGATTGCGAACTCGATACTTCCGGGTGTGCTACTGCTGCGAAGATTTTGACTGCCGCCCGTCAAAACAATCGCACTCTATTAACCGAGTACGAATCAAAACAGTTGCTAGCAGCTTACGGGATTCCCACCGTAGCGACAGAAATTGCAGCGAGTGCGGCCGAAGCTGTGGAAATTGCCGAGATCCTCGGTTATCCAGTGGTGCTAAAACTCCATTCTGAGACGATTACTCACAAAACCGATGTGGGGGGCGTCCAACTAAATTTAGGCGATGCTAAGGCTGTAATTAGTGCCTTTGAGGCGATCGCCCAGCGGGTACGGGCGATCGATCCTGCAGCGTTTCTTGGCGTAACCGTGCAGGCGATGGTGCATTTGGAAGGCTATGAACTAATTTTGGGTAGCAGTATTGACCCACAATTTGGGCCGGTGATGCTGTTTGGTTCCGGCGGACAATTAGTGGAAGTCTTTCAAGATCGATCGCTCGCACTTCCGCCTTTAAATACCACCTTAGCGCGGCGGATGATGGAGCAAACTCGCATCTATAAAGCTTTGCAAGGAGTGCGCGGCAGATCGGCAATTGACCTGGTACAACTCGAACAGTTATTAGTTCGTTTCAGTCAACTGATTGTAGAGCAACCTCAAATTGCCGAGATTGATATTAATCCGCTGTTGGTTTCTCCTGAAGGTGCGATCGCTCTTGATGCCCGTGTTGTTCTGCAAACAACGGAAAACCCCATTTCAACGGCGATTCGCCCCTATCCTACGCAATACGTTCAAAAATGGTCAACGGAGGGCGATCGTCCCATCACCATCCGTCCGATTCGCCCAGAAGATGAGCCGCTGATGGTGCTCTTCCACAAAGAACTTTCCGAAGAGAGCGTGTATTTGCGCTACGCTCACATGGTAAAGTTAAAGCACCGCATTGCTCACGAACGTTTGACCCGGATTTGTTTTATTGACTACGATCGCGAAATGGTGTTAGTAGCCGATCGTCCAGACCCGGAAACCTCAGCACACCGGATTTTGGGAATAGCGCGTCTGAGCAAACTCCACGGCACAAACCAAGCCGAATTTGCCCTCATCGTTAGCGATAGCTATCAGCAGCGCGGTTTGGGAACAGAATTATTGAGGCGGATGTTGCAAATTGGTCAGGAAGAGAAATTAGAGGCGATCGTCGGCTACATTCTCAATAGCAACTACAAGATGCAGAGCCTCTGTAAAAAACTCGGATTTGAACTCCACCCAGACCGAGACGAAGGAATGTTGAAAGCTGTTTTTGTCTGCTAAGCTGTGGAGCATTTAAACCACTAACGAGGCTTGTATGGTGCGTCAGGAGTGAACACTTACGCGCTTATGCGGGAAACACTTCTGTACGCTGGGCACCCTACAATCGTCTTTTAAATGCCGAACAGCTTAGGAATGAGAATTAAATAACTTCCACTCTTGAAAGTGGGATGGGCCTAAGAGCCCGTCCTTTTTGGACGGGCGGGACGCCCATCCCACAATAACAATTAAAATTGTAAGTTATTTAATTCGCGATCCTTAATAGCAAGTTTGGTTAAACTGATATCTTGCACCATTCTCAATTAGCCCTAGGGGCGGGTTCGCCAACAGCCTTAAAGCTTGCAAATAGGTTCTATAAACCCGCCCGACCCCACGAAAAATCCTCTTATTGATATTGCTGCAAGATGTCAGGTTAAATAATTCTCATTCATCACCACTAAAGTCCTCACTACAAACCGATAAAGTTTGTAGTGAGGACTTTAGTCCTCAAACTAAGATGCTACTAAGCCGCAGCCAAATTTGCTGCTGCAAACTCCCAGTTAGCCAAATTATCCAAGAAATTAGTAATGTAGTCGGGACGGCGGTTTTGGAAATCCAAATAATAAGCGTGTTCCCACACATCCAAAGTCAGCAACGGAGTTTGGCCGTGTGCTACCGGGGTGTCAGCGTTAGCAGTTTTGGTAACTTTCAAAGTGCCGTTGTCCAAAACCAGCCAAGCCCAGCCGCTACCGAACTGAGTTGTCGCAGCAGTCTTGAATTCTTCTTTGAATTTGTCGAAGCTGCCGAAGTCGGCGTTGATTTTCTCAGCTAAAGCTCCTGTCGGAGTGCCACCGCCGCCCGGTGCGAGGGAATTCCAGAAAAAATTGTGGTTCCAAACTTGACCTGCATTGTTGAAAATGCCGGCTTTGGATGGGTCTTTAGCAGATTCCTTGACAATTTCTTCAAGGGATTTGCTCGCCATTTCAGTTCCTTCAATCAGTTTATTCAGATTGGTCACGTAAGCAGCGTGGTGCTTGTCGTGGTGGAACGAAAAAGTGTTGGCCGACATATGAGCTGGCTCTAGGGCGTCAGCGGCGAAGGGTAACGGTGCAAGTTCAAATGCC
Organism: Microcoleus sp. AT8-A3; assembly: GCF_036705675.1. Classification (NCBI taxonomy): domain Bacteria; kingdom Bacillati; phylum Cyanobacteriota; class Cyanophyceae; order Oscillatoriales; family Microcoleaceae; genus Microcoleus; species Microcoleus sp. AT8-A3. Next base: position 37,399 of record NZ_JAUBVD010000004.1, on the reverse strand, counting down.
ATTGTGTTCAATCCTCTCTGGATTACTTTTGGTTTTTGGGCTAACTTTCCGGCTTTTGTATGATTAAAGCCGAGAGTCCCTAGCTTGAGTTTATCAAGCTGTGGTAAATAATTCTTTACAATTTTCATATTTTATAGCAGTTGGGGCATTTCAGCATTCAGACTTGTATTTTTTAGATATCAAAGCTACTTATTGCAGCATTCACATAGCATAAACTATCACTAAATGTCAAGCCACCTGGGTGGCAAATAAAAGTGTGTGTGAAATTGTCAACCAATCGAAATTTTATGAGACTGATAAAGAGATTAAACCTGTAAATTGCCATAGATTAACCTAAGTTCAATTAAGCTGTAAGAAAGCCAAACAAGTTGCAGCATATGTCAATGGAAAAGCGTTTAAACAACTCGTCGAGTAACCCCCCTCAATGGTTGAATTTGCAATTAATCGTCACCGGTCTGGAAACAGTCCAAGACTTAATTGTAATTTCCCTATGTATTGGTTTGTTTTGTTTCATGGTGCTAGAACTGCGAGAAATGTTCTTCTCGCTGCTACCTCCTTTGAATTTCCAGGAAGTCACGGCAGATATTTTATTTCTATTAGTTTTAGTGGAATTATTTCGGCTGCTAATTATTTACTTGCAAGAAAAAAGAGTTTCGATCGGCGTAGCTGTGGAAGTTTGTATTGTATCAGTTTTGCGAGAAGTGATAGTGCGGGGAGTGCTGGAAACTCCCTCGGTTCAAATATTATCAACAGGCGCATTTTTGCTGGTTTTGGCAGTGTTGTTGGTAGTCCGAGTTTGGTTGCCGCCAACCTTCGAGGGAATTGACCCGGAACGTCGCATGGCTAGCAGAAAGAAAAATTTTTCAGACAATGAATCTTCTGTCGCATCTGTTGCAGTCAATAGCAAGTTTAATTCTCATTGAATATGTCATGACAGGCGATTTTAGATTTTAGATTTTAGATTTAGTCTTTTATCGCTTGTCACGTTACAGCTATCATTTCGCGTAAAACTGAGATTTTGCACCATTGTCAAGAACGGGCTCTGGGGCCCGTTCCACAAAGAGTAGATTTTCTTGTGGGGAGTAGGGGTTGGGCAGGAGAATCCACCCAAAAAAGAATTATTGAGAATGGTGCAAGATGTGAGTTCAAATCAACCTGATAACGTTGGCAGTGAAGACTACATTCCTCTGTATTTTCAGAGGAATGTAGTCTTCACTACCAAGACAAGGTTCATCAGTCATTCCCAATTATTCAAATCTAAAATCTCAAATCTAAAATCTAAAATGGTATTACCCGTTAGCCTGCAATTCCTGCAAGCGGGCAAACACTTCTTTAGAGTGAATCGCCGGATTAATCTTCACAAAAGTTTCCCGCAAAATACCTTCAGGGTCAATAATAAAACTGTGTCGCGCGGAGATAAAACTCATCCAAGAACCGTAAGCTTTACTCACTTTACCGTCGGTATCAGCTAACAGTGGAAACTTCAAACCTTCCGAATCGCAAAATTCCGCGTGCGAGTTGACATCATCAGCGCTAATACCGATAATTTGAGTATTTTTTGCCAAGTATTTCGGCAAGTCTTCCTGAAATCGACGCGCTTCGATCGTACATCCCGAAGTAAAGTCTTTCGGATAAAAATAGACTACCAGCCACTTACCGCGATAATCGGACAGGGACACTTGTCCGTCGCCGCTGTTTGTTGGCAAACTAAAATCCGGGGCTGGTTGATTCACCGCCGGAAGCTTGCCACCTAGGGCAAATGCAGGTGTGGCAAAATTGAAACTTAGAAAAACTAGACAAATTGCCAATAAAGTGGTAAAAAACTTGCGACGGGGCATCATAAATTTAGAAGTAGAACTGTACTTAACACAAGTTTACAGTTTTCTGATTAAATGGGTAGGGGCAATTCGCGGATTGCTTCTAAAACCCAACGATCACTCACTCAAATAGCAATTTACCCATGAGCGCTGCACTCCCGTTAACAGGCAAAGCTATAGTAGTCCAGATAATTAACGGTCAACCCGTTACGATCGAAGTAGACGGCACTAATGCCCCGATTACTGGGGGAAATTTTGTTGACTTAGTTGAACGAGGCATTTACGACGGGGTGATGTTTCACCGAGTTGTGCGCCAGCCAGAGCCTTTTGTAGTGCAAGGAGGCGATCCGCGCAGCAGAGATAGGACAATTCCAGCGAGTCAATTGGGAACGGGTAGTTTTATTGACCCTGATACCAATCAGGCGCGTTTTATTCCTTTGGAAATTACGCCGCAAGGGGCCGCGCAACCTGTTTACAGCCAAGTTGTAACCCAGACGCCGCAGTTGCAGCATAATCGAGGGGCTGTGGCAATGGCTCGTTCTAATGCTTTGGATTCGGCTTCTTCGCAGTTTTATTTTGCTTTGGATGATTTGCCATTTTTGGATGGTAATTATGCTGTTTTTGGTAACGTTATTCAAGGTTTTGAAACGGTGAATGCGGTGCAGCAGGGCGATCGCATTTCAACTGCAAAAGTCGTTCAAGGAATCGTTCCCAGTCGGGTTTCTAGCATAGTTAGCGATGTTAATGCGCTCAACGCTTTAATCAATAGTACCAATTTCGTAAATCTATCTTTGGGAGCGCTCAGATTGCCAAACACCCCCAACAACTATCAAGTCACTTCCCAAGACTCTCAGCAAAATCCCAGCGGTGTACTGGGAGGTAGTGCAAACGATCGCATCATCGGTTCACCGACTGATGATGCAATTAACGGCAGCCAAGGCAACGATACTATCACGGGCGAAGCGGGTGACGACTTTCTTAGAGGCGGCAAAGGTAACGACTCCATTAGCGGAGGTGTTGGCGACGATATTATCAACGGAAATCTCGGCGACGATATTATCAATGCCGATGCTGGTAACGACTTTTTGCGAGGCGGCAGAGGAAACGATGTTTTAATCGGTGGCGATGGTAACGATTTTTTGATTGGCGATACTGGCAGCGATACTCTCACTGGTGGTGGCGGTACTGATACGTTTGTTCTGGTTACGGGTGAAAATCTGGAGTTGGATGGGGCGAGCGATATAATTCTTGATTTTAGGCCTGGAGAGGGCGATCGTATTGGCTTAACCAGCCCTTTATCCAACACCTCATTCACCCAATCAGGCAGCAACACACTCATTCAATTTGGAGGAGTGACTTTGGCTGTGGTTCAAAATGCCGCCCCTGCAGCAGTTCAAAATGCTGCTTTTACAATTAACTTTTCTACTGCTTTCCTTGCCGATGGCTTGCCCCCCGGAGACGCCGCCTTGAGAGTTGGCTAACTTTAACAAGACTCGCGCCCTAATTATAGGTGTAGGGTGCTCTTCGGTGCACCTTACCTGATTATCAATTCCCAATTTCCAAATTCAACTAATACCATAGCTGACTAATTTTAGAAACCGCATCTTGATAAGAATCCATTCTCCCCTGCTGCTTAAAAAGCCCTGCTGCCTTCTGGAAATCCTCAAATGCTCCATGAACCTCTCTCAATTTATATCTAATCACTCCTCGGTTAAAGTAAGCTTTAGCAAAATCGTTATTGAGGCGAATTGCTGACTCAAAATCAGCTAGTGCTGCTAGGGAATTCTCCATTTGCAGGCGGATAGCACCTCGGTCAAAGTAAGATTGAGCTAGATTAGGGTTGAGCAGGAGTGCCGAGTTGTAATCTGCGATCGCCGCAGTATAATGTTTTAAACGAGTCAGCATAAACCCCCGATTGCTGTAATACTTGGCTCGGTAAGGATTGAGTTCGATGGCTGTAGTTAAATCTTCGATCGCCGATTGCTTATAGCCTAATTTGTAGCGGGCCACACCGCGATCGTTGTAAGCTGACGCGAATTGCGGATTAATGTTAATTGTGGCAGTAAAATTTTTAATAGCGCCGTCCAAGTTTTGTTGTTCGAGATTTCTTAAACCCTGAGTGTAAAACTTTTTGGTACTAACTTTTAAATTTGCCTCTTGTCGGGATTCAGCTTGCTCCCCCGAAAATACCCCGGAAATATTAGTGAATCCCAAAGATTCGATTGAATTGAAAATAGTTGTGACAACTAATTGGGTTGGGAGAAGGGGGATAGTAGGCATGGGAGGAGTGGTGTTCAACTGTATGCTGTCATTTTCCTCCATACTTCAGCTACTGACAGTGATATCCGTAGTGTCAGGAACGTGATAACTTTGATGAGATTTGGTGATGCTGGGGCATTGACTTGTGTGATGAAAGTTGGGCTTAGTTAGTGATGCCGATCGCACTTCAGAACAAATGCGTCTAGAACCCTTTAAATATAAGGTTTTCCGCCTAGATTGGCGGTTTCTTTCTTCCCATATTGAGCAGTTCCTACCGGGATTATTGGCAGGTATGCCCCTGGGAGAGCGATCGCAACTGTCGGCAGCAAGTATTACTTTGTAGCGATATTCGATCGGGATTTGTCCATCGGACACGGCCATCTTAAACCCGGTTTTTACTCACGCCCCGAGCACCATTCTCGCTTAACAGGCCCGACGGCCTGTTCCACAAATTACTAATATTTTTGAGTAATATTGCTGAGGAAAGTTGCCGATTATTTGCTATGCTTTGATTAGACATCAATAATTTATGGCACAAATTAGTGTCAATGAAAAAAGTTATGAGGTTGAAAATTTTCTTCGCTGCATTGTTGGCGATCGTCCTGTTCACTCTCTACTTAACTCCTCCTGTGATGGCAGCGAATGGGGAGGATTTGAGTCACCTATTAAAGGATAATTGGTGCGTCAGTTTTTTGTGGAAGCAATGCGATTTGAGCGCTGTCGATTTGCGGGGCGCTAATCTCCAAGAAGCCAATTTGAGCGGCGCTAATTTGTCCGGCGCTAATTTGTCCGGTGCTAACTTAAAAAATGCGGATCTTTCTGGCGCAGACCTCACCGGCGCTAATTTAGCAAATGCTGATATTCTAGGCACGGATCTCAGTCGAGCCAATTTGACAGAAGCTAATTTCAACGGTACCAAGTTGTGGGATGCTAATCTGACTTTGGCAAATCTGAGCCGCGCCAATTTACAAGATGCTAATGTCTTAGATTCTCGACTTTGGGGAAGCAATCTTACCCAAGCTAACTTAACGGATGCGACGCTGCACGGTGCTGACTTGCAATATGCTAATTTGGCAGACACTAATTTAACAGGTGCTGACTTGCACAGCTTCTTTTTCCGAGGTTCCAAACAAGTCACAAATTTGAGCAATGCTAATTTAGAAGGCGCTACTTTAACGGGAGCAAATCTCAGAGGTGCGGTGCTGGCTGGGGCAATAATGCCGGACGGGTCTATTAATGAAGAAAGTGGGTTTAATTTACAGTAGAGTAAAATTAAAGTCTGCTTGAATAATTTCAACAACAGGCTTTCGGGCTGATTTCGCATTATCGGGTGTAGCTGCGCCCATTGCCAACAGCTTGTTGAGGATGCTGTCAATCGATTTTAGATTTTAGATTTTAGATTTTAGATTGAAGCCTTGACTTGCGCGAGATAAATACGTTCGGCAAGTTTCATCGGATACAGGTTTTTATTTCTCCCTCCTGAGTCTCCGAAGGAATGAATCACGTGGCGGGTATCCTGGATGCTTGCGGTCAAGATATCAATTTAAACCAGGGTGCGATCGACCTTTTAACTCCCAACCAGTAAATCTCGCTAAAATCTTAAATCTCAAACCGAACCTGCGCGCATCTGTTACAATTTTCAACAAAGCCAGAACAGCCCCGAACCTGAAGTCGCCTGCCTAGGGATACCAGCCCCCGACAGGAGTCGTGAATAACAAAAATATTAGATATTTAGTTTAAACTCCCAAATTCATCTGTAGAGTCTCTCTAAAATCTAAAATCGATGGGCTGTGGACTCAATCTAAAATTTAAAATCTAAAATCTAAAATCTAGAATCGACTGATGGAAACCCTGCAAACTCAACTTTACGAACTCGCACAATTTGCTAATAATTTAGTAAATACGCAACTGACAAACCTCAGTTTAGTCAGCGTCGGAGTCATCTTTCTGGCAGGGTTGCTAACGAGCTTAACGCCCTGTATGCTTTCAATGTTGCCGATCACGATCGGCTACATCGGTGGATACGAAGCAAAAAGTCGCCTGCAAGCAGCAGCCCAGTCTGCGTGGTTTTCCCTGGGATTAGCCACCACCCTTGCGGGTTTAGGTATTGTAGCATCATTTGCCGGACAAGTTTACGGCAAAATTGGCCTGGGTTTGCCGATTCTTGTCAGCATTATTGCTATTCTAATGGGGCTGAATTTACTCGAAGCTTTACCCTTACAAATGCCGTCTTTCGACGCTGTGGGGTGGGTGCCGAAAGATTTGCCGGCGGGTGTGCGATCGTACTTATTGGGCTTAACTTTTGGTTTAGTAGCCTCTCCCTGCAGCACGCCGGTTTTAGCTACACTCTTAGCTTGGGTTTCCAAAACGGGAGATACAGTTTTAGGTGGTGTGTTACTGCTGTTTTACGCTGCTGGCTACGTCGCTCCGCTAATCATAGCAGGCACTTTCACTGCTAGCATAAAAAAGCTGTTAGAATTACGTCGGTGGTCGAGTTGGATTACGCCTGTTAGCGGCGTTTTGCTAGTAGGATTTGGCGTTTTCTCTCTGCTTTCCCGCATCCTTCCCGCGTAACTTTCGTTCTCAGGAATTCAGTCCTTATTGAGAGATATAGCAATCACTATGGAATGCGTGAATTAAGTTTTTTTTAACGAACCGCGAAGACGCGTTAGGCGAAGCCGCGCGTAAGCGCTAGAACACGAAGGAAGAAAGAAAGAAAAGAGAAAGAATTCAAAATTGATTGAGACTTTTTCAATAAACATAATAATATTTTGTTCATCTTTTTTTTCCCTCCTTTCTCTTCCTTCTCCCTTCTTCCATCCGTTACATCTCGTACAGTGCTGGTTGCCGAACTTGCTGACATCCGTTACATCCCGTACATTGCTCGTTGCCGAACTTCCTCCATAATTACCAATGACATCAAAAGAAGTATTTCTATCAAAACTCTCAAGCTGGGCGACTGCCCCTCAAAAGTTTTTCAAGCGAGAAATCTTGCCGGTGCTCGCAGATTTGCGGCTGGCCATTATCTTGCTGCTGACGATCGCATTTTTCAGCATTTCCGGCACTGTCATCGAACAAGGCCAATCAGTACCCTTTTACCAATCTAACTATCCAGAACACCCTGCTTTGTTCGGCTTCCTAACTTGGAAAGTTGTGCTAATTGCAGGACTTGACCACGTATACCGCACTTGGTGGTTTTTGTCAATCCTAATTTTGTTTGGCAGCAGCTTAACAGCTTGTACATTTACCCGACAATTTCCCGCACTAAAAGCCGCCCGCCGCTGGAAATTTTATGAAGAACCAAAGCAGTTTGAAAAATTAGCTCTCAGTGCGGAATTAGAAACAGTTGCTTTAACTTCGTTAGAACCACTTTTGCAGCAAAAAAACTACCGCATATTTCGAGAAGGCGAAAAAGTTTATGCCCGCAAGGGAATAATTGGCAAAGTCGGCCCGATTATTGTTCACGCCAGTATGCTAATTATTTTAACTGGGTCGATATGGGGCGCAATGACGGGATTTCTCGGTCAAGAAATGGTTGCCAGCGGCGAAACATTTCAGGTGCAGAATATCTTGGATGCGGGGCCTTGGGCGGGGCCGCAAATACCGAAGGATTGGTCGATGCGAGTTAATCGGTTCTGGATTGATTATAGTCCGAGCGGTGCGATCGACCAATTTTACTCTGATCTGTCAGTTTTGGACAAAACAGGCCAAGAGGTCGATCGTAAAACCATTCACGTTAACGAGCCCCTCAGATATCGGGGAGTCACATTTTATCAAGCAGATTGGGCAATAGCCGCCGTGCGAGTTCGCCTCAACAAAAGCCCGGTTTTACAATTGCCAATGGCTCAGCTAGACACCCAAGGTAAAGGCCGAATTTGGGGTGCTTGGATTCCCACAAAACCAGATTTGAGTGCGGGAGTTTCTCTGCTAGCAAAAGACTTGCAAGGAACGATGTTAGTGTACGGTACGGATGGCAAATTGTTAACTACAGTTCGCGCCGGCACGGCGGTGGAAGTTAACGGAGTCATGCTGACAATTGACGAAGTTGTAGGCAGTACGGGATTGCAAATTAAAGCCGATCCTGGTATTCCGATCGTTTATACTGGCTTCGGGTTGCTAATGCTTAGTGTGCTGATGAGCTATCTGTCTCACTCGCAGATTTGGGCTTTGGAAAAGGACGGCAAACTATACGTCGGCGGGCGCACAAATCGCGCTCAGGTGACTTTTGAAAGAGAAGTTGTGGAGATTTTGGACAAGTTGGCAGAATCGAAACAAGAGGAAGAAAAGAGCGAAATAGCGCCGACTTCTCTAGCTAGTCAAAATTAATTTTATGGTGGGCATTGCCCACCATTGATGTCAACAACCAGGTAAAAGGTAGTATCAGTCTTCTGTCTGAGTCACAATCCCCTCGATCTCTCTTAGCCCCCCTTAAAAAGGGGGAAGAGCATTCAAAGTCACGCCCTACTCCCTTTTTAAGGGGATTTAGGGAGATAGAGACTCGACTACAAGCGACCTTCATTATGGGTTTGAGCCTGGTTGGTGACACGAATGCAATAGATTTTATATCGGAAAATAAGTGAATTTACGTAAATTATGGTACTGCTAATCAGGTAATTTTTAATAAAAGTCAGTGACTATACAATTGTAAATCTTCACAACAAGAGATATCATCTACCCATAGTTATTTAAATTTAAAAAAACTCAATAACTATGGATCAACTTATCCTGGTATTTTTTTATGCCAATTATCGTTCCTTTTGTCCTTCAAACAGTTTTACCTATACTCAGTGCGCTTTTCGCTCTTTTGATTCCTGTACTGGCTCCTGTTATCAAGTTCGCTCTGACTCGCATTCCCAAAATTCCCTCATATATTCGGCTCCTCAAAATTTTGTATTCAGATATTGACTCATCTGCCACAGAGCGAAAAATTATTACTGTTGGACTACTGGTAATTAGTAGCATTGTGACTTTCATGGCTTATTCCGTTATACCTTGGACGGGTGTACCCCTGATCGGTGCTATTACCAGTCCCATTGCTGGCGCTATTGCTCTTGTGGTGGCACTGGCACTTTTAGATATGATTTTTGACATGAATAAAGGCTATTACTTAGAGCGACTAAGAGGAAAAGGTTTTGCTGGATTAAATGACATAGAAACCGATATTAAAGATTTAAAAGATATTTTTGGCAAATCCTGGAAGAAAGTTAAATCTACTATTAACGATGCCAGCCAGAAAATTTATGAAGAGGGCTGTAAGCGTGGCATCAACTTTAGTGATAAATCTTATCAAAGCTATATCGATCGTGAATTAGAAGGATTGAATGTATATGTTGGTAAAAATTCAGTTGCAGAGTATGAAGGTATAAGTGCCGACTTATTAAAGCAAAATAAGGGGCAAGATTGGACAAAAGATGCTTTTGCACTAGGGACAGGTGCAACTGTAGGGGCTTTGGCTGGTGTTGGCGCTTCAGCAGTTGCGACCTCAGTATTTGCGCCGGCTAGTATTTGGACAACTATCCACAGCATTCCTTTGATTGGGGGCTTGGTGGGCAGTTCAACGGGTATTGTTGTCAGTGCAGGGTACTACTCATTACTAACATTTGCTGCTCCTGTTGGACTGGGAGTATTAGCAACTGTCGGGATTTACAGCGGTCTGACGGGCTGGAAAAATCAAGAAGAAGCGGCCAAGATGAGCAAGTTTTTATCAGAGATAATTATTGCTGCTTTACCAATGGCTTGGATTGATGGTCAATTAGATGACAAGGAGGAAGATACTATAGATAGATTGATGACTACCTCCGGTATGAGAAAGGAAGAGCGAGATTTAGTTCGCAAAGCCATAGAACAAGGGCAAAAATTTGATGAAATCATGACAACGAGTATTCCTTTTGATGAAGAACATCGGGAAAAAAGTTGTAGTCAAAGCAATAAAGAGCGACTAAAGCATCGCCTAATATTATGTACAGCTTGGGAGATTGCCGTTGCTGATGGCAAAATTGATTTGTCAGAATTACATCTTCATAACTGCATGGCAGATAAGCTAGGTATTTCTCGTGAGGAGGTGAAAGAAATCCGGCGGGCGATAAACATCAAGCATGAGCAAGAGCTTTGGCTGACGGAAGCCTTAGAACCAAAGGGTTCCAAGACTAAGTTATTGAGCGTCCGCGAACAATACCGCCTCCAACCAGCAGCGGATAATCTTTAGTCTTTGATAACAATTTATCTAGTTAAGTGAGCAAGGGCTAAAAAAACAGAATACTCAGATACCCGACTTCTTAAAGAAGTCGGGTATCTGAGTATTCTGATAACGCACATTTAAAGGCTGAGCCTTCTACTTCTGATGCGACACCTCAATCACGGTGTGCACGTTCCCGCGTGGCGAAAAATCGCCCTTAATCGTCGCTTCCAGCGGCGCGCAAGCCGCCACAAAATCGTCTAAAATTTGATTGATCGATTCTTCGTGAGAAATGTAGCGATCGCGATAACTGTTGACGTACAGTTTCAGCGCCTTTAACTCTACCACCCGCTCGTCTGGCACGTAAGTAACGTGAATAGTCGCAAAATCGGGATAGCCAGAAAACGGACACTTGCAAGTAAACTCTGGCAACGTAATGTTAATCGAGTAGCGCCGCCCGACTCGCGGATTCGGGAAAGTAATTAACTCCCCTTCCAAAATCTGGCGTTCGCCGTATTTCATTTCTTCGGTGCTTGACTTTTGCGACATAGTTTGTTCCGGTGCGTGCTTATTCATAGCGATCGACTAAAAACTTGTAACATTAAATTAATTTTACGTTCAATATCTGTAACAAATATCTTGACGAATTGTGTTGCGATCGATCTAATTGCAAATAGTCTCAGGCTAAACTAAAACAAGTTCACCCTCGCCATCTACAATTATGCAAAATACTACCTTATCTGACAATACTTCCCCTGAAAACTCAAATAGTTACTCTCCATCAGTACCAATTTCCCTCTATCGAGAAGTCACGGCAGAGCTGCAAGCAGCCCAAGCGATGGTGGACTCCCTCAAAACCCACAATCAGCAATTAGTCCAACAAAATCAACAACTGCGGCGAGAAGTAGAAACAGTAGTTCAAGTATCCCAACAGTTACAGCAAGTAGTCAACTCGGCTCAGAGTATTACCCAGACAGGGATGCCTCAAATGCCGTCAGTCAAATTCAATTTCAGCGTTGAACCTCCGCCCCCACCACCTGTAACCTCGCAGACTAACTCTGCCATACCTCAACCACCTCAGACAGTGGCTTTCCCCTTCCCACTACCGGAACCGGAGCCAACAGCCGCCTCGATGCCGCAGCCACTTCCCGAAAAATTATTTACAGAGGTGCCGGAAACTCCTTACCGTGTGCGATCGCAACTCAAAAAAACCTCAGACTTAAGTGGATTGTGGTTGGCGATCGCGATTTTTCTGATTGTGATTGCAGCTTTCGGTGCAGGTTATTTAGTTGTTCGCCCTTTATTAATGAAAAAGTAAATTCCAACAAGAATCCCACGGCTCAAGCCGTGGGATTTTAAACAAAACCTAGCATAAAATGTTCAAAGTTACGCTAATTGGCCATCATCCTCTGGCGGCAATCGTTTCTACTGAACGAGGGGCATACTGCTCTTCACAAGCAGAACCTACGATTCCCACCCCGGGCTCGAAACCGCGCGTGAACTCAGTGAGTTTTACCTGTTTAGCTTCCAAAGCTGTCTGTAGCACCTTCATGGCTCGGTGAGGGTCGCCGGCTCCGCAGAAAAATAAGTCTGCAGCAAAATAACCGTGTTCAGGCCAAGTATGGATTGCTATATGAGACTCTGCCAAAGTAGCAGTAGCTGTCACTCCGTGAGGACTAAACTGGTGTACGCACAAATCGATGAGAGTAGCTCCTCCGGCTTCGATCGCATCGAGAATAGCGCGGCGGATACGTTCAGGATCGTTGAGCAGGTCTCCAGGAGACTGCCAAGCATCAGCGACCAGATGGGTTCCCAATTGTTTCATTCTGCGGGGTTTTACCTCTATTGATTTTTAAGTCTCAAACCTTTTAACCATAGCACGGTGTCAAAAATTTTGCAAGTATGTTTCCCAAAGAAAGATGAAGATTAGGAGGATGGAGCTCTAAATCGTAAATTTGGGGGTTTGGGATTGGGGCTGGCGCGCGCGCGTCAACTTGGGGAACTGCACGGCGACAGAATTTGGGTTGAGAGTAGGGGTGAAGGACAGGGAGCCACCTTCACCGTTGAACTTCCCCTCTTGCATACCGCGAATCCGGTTGAAGAAGTTGCCGCTGGGGCTGAAGCTCGAAAAGTTTTGAGTTTTAAATGAAAGATTATTTAACTCCCAGCCGGGAAGTCCCTCGGTATATTTAGAGGGGATTAATCTGAGCGCTCGCGAAGTACCCCGACTAAATTACCGAGCGTGATGTCCAGAAGCGTTGGGTGGAGGAACGGAAACCAACAATTAATCTCGCCTATCACGAATCAATCTTCGGGAACATCTTGATTTTAGATGCTTTTTCCAAGTGTTGAAATAATAATTTTTGGGGTGGCATTTTGGACGTACATAAACTATACTATTCAAAGGTCGAAAACAGGAAGTTTAGAAATGCAACTCACTTACAAATACCGCCTCAAACCCACGAAAGCTCAATCAACAACGATTGTGGCTCACTTAGAACTTTGTCGGCGGCAGTACAACTACCGATTAGGCGAAAGATTCAGGTGGTGGGAAACCACGAGAACACCCATAAACGCTTGTCCCTTGATTGTTTCGATAGTCCCCGTTGAGGAGATTTATCGAAATATTCCTTTGACGAGAGTCCAAACTAGGGATGGCAGGAAAAAGGATGAATCAGGCAATCCTTTGACTAAAAAAGGTGATGTTTTCTCAAACATTGAAGGCGGATATGTACAGTGGCAGACAATTCAACTTGCTGACTTGAAAAACACAAAAAAACTGTTTCCTGATTACAAAGTGTTGGATTCTCAGGTTTTGCAAGATGTGGTCAACAGAGTTGAAACTTCCTTCTCAAACTTCACCACGCCCGATAAAAATGGCAATCGTAGAGGCAAGCCCAGATTTAAGGGGCGACCCTACTACAAATCCTTCACTTATCCTCAGTTAGGCAATTTAGATATTATCAAGGATGAGCAAAACAGGATTTGTATTGACCTCGCGAAAATAGGTCAAGTGCCGATGGTTTTCCATCGTCCAATACCAACTGGTTTTAAAGTTAAGACGGTTACAGTCATCAGAGAAGCGGATGGGTGGTATATTGCATTGACGCTAGAAGATAAGACGGTTCCCGTAACGGTTGCAGAAATTCAACCGACTGACAAAAACACTCTTGGTATCGACTTAGGAATAACAAATTACGCCTATCTTTCCAATGGCGAAAGAGTTGAGAATCCTAGATTCTTGAGAAAGTCAGCCCAAAAACTGGCAAGGCTTCAAGCGAAATTAGCCAAAAAAGTCAAGGGTTCTAAGCCTTGGAAAATTATCAAGGATAAGGTTTCCAGACTCCATCAATTCGTTGCCAGAGCCAGATTGGATTTCCAATTCAAAACGGCACATGAGCTGTTCGGTAAGTGTGATGTTTTAGTTGTTGAAGACTTGAGTGTCAAAAACCTGACTAGACGCGCCAAACCCAAGACTGATATTGAGGATGGCAGTTTGGTTTATTTGCCAAACGGTCAGTCGGCTAAAAGCGGTTTGAATAAATCCATGCTTGATGCTGCTCATGGGCAATTTACTAACGTCCTCAAGTATGTCGCTTGGAAGCTAGGCAAAAGCGTTTTGTTTATTGACCCGAAGGGAACTTCCCAACATTGCTGGAACTGCCTCAACAAAGTACCGAAAGAATTATCGGAGCGGTGGCATTCTTGTCAGTGTGGAGAATCATTAGATCGAGACGAAAACTCAGCCAAACTCATAAGAAAGATTGGTCTGAATTACGAAAGTGGCGGGGGAACTCCGTCACTCAAAAAAGCCTTTGAAAAAAAGGAAAAAGAAGCCTGCGGTCTAACTGTACCCAGTTGACCGTCAGGTTAGTTCACTCAACTCATCAATCCCGGCTGTGAGTAGCTCCATTCGGCAAAATCGCCCCGCCCAAAGCTGCTTCATTCAAATTATCAACATTCAAGCTTGCCCCAATCAAATTAGCCTCGGACAAATTAGTTCCTGTCAAATTCGCCCCTGTCAGAGAACTTAGGAGCAAACCCGCTCCCGACAAATTGGCGTGACTCAAATTCGCCCCCCGCAAATCCGCTTCCAGCAAGCTAGCACCTGCCAAATTCGCACCGCTCAAGTTAGCTCCCCGTAAAGAAGCTTTGTTCAAATTCGCAGCCCTCAAATCAGCATTGTGCAGAATCAAACCATTTAAATTAGCTTTACTTAAATTAGCTCCCTGCAAGTCAGCCCCGCTCAAATTAGAGCCATTTAGATTGGCCGATTGCAAATCAGCACCGCTCAAGTCAGCACCGCTCAAATTAGCAGCGCTAATAGAAGCCTCCCGCAGACTTGCTTCGCTCAAACAAGCCCCAACCAAATTGACGCCGCTGAGATTTCCGCGATTGAGATAAGCCCGAGTTAAAGTTGCTCCGCTCAGGTTCGCCCCGGTCAAGTCTACCTCGCTGAGAATGGCTCTCGTCAAATTTGCTCTGCTTAAGTCAACCCCGCTCATAATTGCTCGGCTCAGCGTCGCCCCGCTCAAATTAGCCTCAGTTAGTTTTGAGCCGCTTAGCAAACAAGCTCCTACTAAACTCGCTCCCGTCATAACCGCTTTGCTCAAGTCAGCCTGAGACAATATTGCTCCGCTGAGATTGGCGCCGCTAAAATCTGCGGAGATCGCCACAGTTCCAGTGAAACTAGAACTTCCCAGGTTGGCTTCAATTAATTTCGCCTTAGACAAATTAGCTCCGCTCAAGTCGGCGGCGTTTAAATTAGCTCCAATCAGTTTGCTTCTAATTAAGTTGGCACCTTTCAAATTAGCGTTGCTCAAATTTGTTCGACTGAGATTAGCTTCACTCAAATGAGCTGCAATGAGGTTAGCTCCTCGAAAATCTCGTTCCCCGTTTCTATGTCTAATTAAAAGTTCATCGGCACTTAAAAGTTCAGTGAAATTCATAAAAAAATTGAGTGAGTTTCCTTAATTTCTCGATGTTCTATGTTGTGTGAAAGTTTGTACTATCGTGTTTGCCAGTCAGTTTTTTAAACTAATACTGCCACATTAACAATTGTCAAAACTGCTTGATTCCTACCATCACCCTGCTCTCATAGTTATAATTTACGAAAATAAACCGGGTTCTGGTATAATCTGAGGTTGGCTAGCGCGGAAGTTATGAAAAAACCGCGTTTCTCGCCGCCTGTAAGTCCTGTAAGTATTATTTGGCTAGTAATTATTTAGCCGTTGATGTTAGTTGTTAATTGTTAGTTTTATTTATACTAACTGCTAACCACTAATATTACCTGCTAACTAATTACCAAAATACCGAGAAGTTGTCGATCGATCTTGTAAAGATAGATCGAATATTTGGGGTATTGCTGGCGGCATCCGCGCCGCATTCTGACCGGAAAAATTGCTGGTACTGGCGATCGAATTTATTAGTTAGTGCAATCAAGAAACAAGATATCGGAGCTTCAACCCCAAATGCCTTCTACATAAGTGCCTTCTATCTTCGATCGCCCCTGAAAGCAGAGCTCGGTCAGCTCAGCTAGTTTCACCTCCCCCCACTGTGCTGCGCGCAGCGTGAAATCCAACAGGAAGGCTGTTTCCCTCGGAGTGCTGAGCGAGCAGCAGGCAAAGCAAACAATACGCTGCGCTGAGCCTGAGATTTCGCGAAAAAATTAGCCGCGAGCCATTGTGCTCCCGCGCTGCTGTGCTTGCTGTTAATGTTTACTCGATCCATGAGCGCTTGCGGTTCTAATTTACAGAACACCCGACACCTGACGCGCTCCCGGACATAAAAGCTGTTTCTGGGCTTCTCAAATGTTTCGGTGAGGCATTCCCAGAAAAACTGTATTCCTGTAGCAGGTATTGCCAACGGCAATTCTGCTGCTACAGCTAACTAATGACCAGCCTAAGTCTTGCCCGAAGCCTCCGACAATTATTACTATTCTAATATTTGCCGACCACCGCAGGCATTTCTGGGCGCGCGGGACTGGGTACTTCACCTGTATAAGTTGGTGAAATTAGCCACCCCATAATTAAAGATAGTCGCTCTTTGACTAACTGGGCAATATCTGCTGTAATTTATGTCATCAAATTTGATAATACTGCAGGGTTTGCAATCGAGCTGTAGTGAGTGTTACAGAGTAAAAAACTGCTGCTGATTTAGGCTATAAAAATTAAGGGAGCCCATCGCTCCTCCGGCGCAAAGCCCAGCTCACGGACCCGGCCCCTAATCAAAATTAAACTTTTGACAGGGGGCGTTTTTAAGTTTCCAGAACAAAACAAAAGCCGGCTTTCAGAGAAAAAGCCGACTTTTGAGATAATTTTACTGACGAAGCGTAAAACCGCTAGCTCGCCGGTGTTGGTTGGATCACTTTCTACAATCCGAGTGCGCGAGGGCGACTACCCTGCAGGAAGTAGAAACAATACCCAAACAAAGTCTTAATTATTAAACCCGACGGTTGCCGGTAAGGCCCTGATTGGGATCGTAAATACCAGGCGTAGTATCAACCCCTGGAGTGCCAGGAGCGCCGTAATCAGCCCGAGCAGTATCGACGCTGGGATTATAGTCGTAGGTGTTCCAATGTTGAATACCTCCGCGACTCAGAATGCTTTCGGCTTGAGCGACTTCTGCTTCGCTGCCGTCAACCAGTACCAAGTAATCTCCTCTGGCCACGCGATCGTTGTATACTTTAGCTTCCTCTTCGGGAATTCCCATACCGACTAAAGCTCCGATCAAGCCCCCTGCTGCCGCACCCAAAGCTGTACCGGCAAGTGTAGTGGCGATCGCCGTAGCTGAGGCTCCTGCCAGCATAATCGGCCCGATGCCCGGAATTGCCACTAGGCCCAGACCTACCAACAAGCCTGTCAAACCGCCCAAAGTGCCACCGGTGAGGGCGCCTTTTGTGGCCCCTTCATCGGCCTTGTTGTCCGTGCTGTCGTGCACGTCAATGCCTGCGATGTCGCCCTTGGAGTCAGCATCCTTAGCGATGACCGAAACCCGATTCATGTCGAAACCGGCAGTTCTCAGTTCTCCCAGTGCGTGTTCCGTCTCGTGGCGGCTTGAAAATACTCCCACGGCGCGCTTCTGGCGACCAGAAGCTCTGCGGCCGGTGTCTGCTGGCACATCGTAAATGCCCCAATCCTGAATGCCCCGCACGCTCATAATTCCTTCGGCTGTGGCAAGTTCGGCATCTGTACCTTCTACGAATACCAAATATTCTCCGCGCGAGACGCGATCGTTATAAGCTTTAGCTTTATCTTCGGGAACTCCCAAACCGACCAAACCGCCGACCAAACCGCCTGCTGCAGCCCCAATCGCGCCTCCGACTACAGTATCTGCCAGCAGAGTTGCGATCGCACCCCCCGCCATCACCGGGCCAACTCCCGGAATCGCTAGCGCTCCAATGCTTCCGAGTAACCCAATCAAACCGCCCGTCACGACTCCCGCTGTCGCCCCTGCTTTGGCGCCACCACCGACTTTCTCGTCGGTACTCTTACCAGCGCTAGCGCCCGCAATTTCGCTGTTATCTAGCTTTTCCGCAACTACCGAAACTTTATTCATCGGAAACCCGGTACTTTGCAGCTCCATCAGGGCTAGTTCCGTATCTCGGTAATTAGAAAATGCTCCTACAGCTCGCTTGTGTTGACCTAAAGCCATTTTTTTTCTCCTGAAAAATATACTACTTTTACACAACCACAGAATTTATGCTCTGCCATCAATCACATTTAGTCATTTTTTCCCAACAATTTTCATCGGTCGCTGGGAATAACTTCCCACTCTATCTTCAGGTTGGTTTCCCACTCTTTTTCCGGGATGGGAAATCGGAAATTGGGAAGGGGAAGTTGCAGGTATTGCGTGAGTTTTGAATGGGTGAATTTAAAATTCAATTTAAACTCTTTCACTTTAAAACCCAGCTCTCCCTAGATAGTCACCTAAGCATTGTAATCTGCTCCGCAAGCAATCTTACAATGCCAAACTTTACCCTCTTCCCTCAGACTTCTCTCCTACTAGATAACTACATCTTTCCCTCGGACTTCTTCCGGCTCATTTATTGATTGCTGCTAGGCGATGCGGGTGCAGCGGGGGCGACAACAGCCGTAACATTCACATCTTTGACACCCTTAATCTCTTTAGCTAGCGGCTCAATTTTAGCTAGATCAGTTTGATTGGGAACTGTGCCACCTACGGTGACAAGCCCGTCTTTGGCCTCCACAGTTAGCTGACCTTTAGTGATGTTTACTTCTAACTTGGACCGCACTTCACTTTGCAGGTCGCCATCGGCTCTTATGGCATCGCCTCCCGTCACATTGTTGCGCTGTTCTCTGGCCCTAATATCAGAATTTGCTTGGTTTTGGCGAATCTGGCTAGTGGCGTCACCCTGAGTTTTTTGAACTGTCTCGGCTGGGGGCGGGCTAGTGGTATTTCCTGTGGCCGAATTAGGAGCATCAGCGCTCGTTTTAGCCACGTCGCTGCAAGCAGCACCTCCAAATAATAGGATGCCGCTGAGGAGAATTGGTGTTAATTTGTTCATAATAGGTTAATACCCTCCGGGTAAGCTTTCTATGAGGCTGACTTAGTTGAGCCAGATGGGAGCGAGATGGAGCAAGACAGCATCTTTGTTTGTGCTTTCTGGTTTGTGCTTTCTGCAATTTAAAAATCCTTATATCAAATATATAAACTTGAGCAAGTATCTACATCGCTCCACGGGTGTAAAATTTATCTATGTCGTTAGATAGAGTACAAAAAATACAATAAGGTATTACGTGAAATCAAGCGTAATTTAGTTCTGACTACATTCTTCCTCAAAAACGCGGTTGATGGGAATCTTTTTTGTTGCCCAAGTCAAGATTTTCCTGAACACCCAGTTGCCAAGCATAAGTTTTATTAATAAATTAGATAACCGCTCCCCACTCGTTTTTCTCTCTTTCCTGGAATCTGTGACTTATTCCTTCAACATTTCTCCGTTAAATCCGTTAAATATCGTACACTACCCATTACCCAACTTCCTGCTTCAAAATAAACGAAAAGAGTCGAGAAATTTTTGAGCATTTTCGGGTTCTGAGGTAGTGGCTACCAGCCCATAAACGCGCGTTTCTACCAAAAAAACTTGACCTACACCTACAGGTTCAGTAGGGGAAAGTGGCTGAAACTCAAACTCTTTTCCCGGATAGCCTCCGAGGGAAATATCCCGCACTTGCAAGACTTTAGCATTCGCCCCTACGACGAAAAAATCAACTGCACTATTTAAAGTTATTCTGATATTATTGATATTATTGTTAGTCAGGCGAAAATCTAGGTCAAAGTATTGAAGCAAATAAGTTTCTTTGTTTTTAAAGTTCGATCGGTATGTATGAGCAATAATTTGATTTGAAAAAATTTCATAATTAATTTTGGGATTTGCCGGCATATCGATCGCAAACTGACCCATCGCTGAGCAAAATGGCTGCCACTCTGGCATCTGAATGGCTGTCCGCAGCGGGGCTGGTTGAGATGCAGCAGGACGGGCAAACTTGACAGGGTATGAAAGTAATGTAGCAGTAACTAGAAGTAAATACAGAAATTTCATTTGGGTAATAAATATATTTGCCCGATCGATCTGCGCTAGCCTAGAAATATATCCGCAAAGGGGGGATTTATGCTGAATATTATATTTACTCAACGGCGAGGCAACTCTCAAGGACGCTCTAAAATCACTAAAACCAATAAAACTAATATACTCGCTGCTGTAAATACTTGGCTGGCTGTGTGTCTGCTGGCTGCTGTCACAGGTTGTGCAAACAGCCCCAACAGCAAGGCACTTGAAGAATCTTTAGCCGCCGATCCGAAATTAAAACAAAATCCAGTGGTTTTCTCTTCCCCGCCACCAGCGACAGCAATTGAGACAAACTCTACCGCCAAACTTCCTCCCGATTTCCCGACAGAGATTCCACTCTATCCTAACGCTGAGTTAATCGAAGTTACTGGGCAAACCGATCCGTCGCAAAAAAATGTGCGGCTGCGCTGGGAAAGCACAGATCCGGTTAATTCGGTTGGGAACTTTTACTCTACAGAGTTTGGGCGTCGCAACTGGGAAATAGTCAGCCGCCCCACCGCCGAGGGACAAGGTTCTTTGGTAGCAACGCGAGATAATTTACGGGTAACAGTGTCGCTTTCTCCTACTCAAAAAGTAGGGGGTTCTACAGAATTTGCGATCGACTACAGCAAAGAAAGCCCCGAAATTGCCGCCAGTCCCCAACCTAATAATTCCGAGTCTAGCGCATCTCCAACCGCTTCACCAACTCCCTCTAATTCAGAGGGAACTACTCCAACACCATCCGCATCGCCAAAATCAGCACAAGTTAGCCAACTAGACACCCAAATTCCTCAACAGTTGCGGCAGTTTGTGGCAGATTTAAGTCAGTTGGAAGTGCTGAAAGTGCGAACGACCGAAAGTGCTAATTTAGAAAGTGGCCGCACTTTACCCAAACCCAACAAAATTGTCACTCGCCGCGAATACGCCCGCTGGTTAGTAGCAGCTAACAATCAGATTTATGCTAGCCGTCAAGCCAAACAAATTAGATTAGCAGTAGACTCTAGCGAACCGGCTTTTTCTGACGTACCCAAAACTGATCCGGATTTTTCAGCAATTCAAGGTTTAGCAGAAGCCGGTGTAATTCCGAGTTCGCTTTCTGGAGAAACTAAAGATGTGAAATTTCGCCCGGATGCACCTTTAACTCGCGAAACAATGATTCTCTGGAAAGTGCCTTTAGATAGTCGTCAAGTTTTGCCGACAGCTAACATTGAAGGAGTGAAAGAAAAGTGGGGTTTTCAAGATGCTTCTAAGATTGATTCCCAGGCGTCGCGGGCAGTTTTAGCTGATTTTAACAATGGAGATTTGGCGAATATTCGCCGGGTTTTTGGTTTTACTACTTTGTTTCAGCCGAAGAAATCAGTGACTCGTGCCGAAGCTGCTGCTAGTTTGTGGTATTTTGGCGTTCAAGATCAGGGATTGTCTGCTAAAGATGCCCTGGAAGCAAAGTCTCCACCTGCTGAGTAGAGTTGTTTGGCGTGGTTAAAAGTTTTGAACACAGCATCTACTTACCAATACCCAAGAAACCGGGTTTTTTCTCTGTAAGCAAACCCGGTTTTTGCGTCCAAGACTGACGAAATTGTACCAATTTTTGATTGATCGGCGTGCGATCGCCCCCCACAAAAATTGCAGCTTGAGTTTCTAGGATTTCTGTGAATATGGCTGACCCAGAAACCGACTTTTATCTACGAAAATGCCCAATACAACGCGAGGCATATCCGCTGAAAAACCTTGTTTTTTTAATTTCTATGGGCGAGTCATCGTAAAAAATTATTCTATAAATTATACATCGGCTTTTCTGTCGTTGTGGCCTACCCTAGGGGATAGATTTTTTTTTAATCTTAATTTCTGTATCCTGCCATACAACCGCTGCATTTGGCGGGCAAATTTTCTACATATTTTAACTAATATCGTTTCCGGTTGTATCGGAATGATTTAACCGCAGAGGGCGCTCCAGAACGCAGAGGGAGAGAATACAGAGAGGAATAATTCCGATGCTACCGGATTTGATATAACACGTTGTTCAAAACTCTCAGTAGGATTCCGGATGGCTTAGCGGCCTTAACGATAAATGAAATACAGTGTTTGAGCTCTTGGAGAGCATTTTTTAATGTACGATATTACCTTATTTACCCCGCAAGACATGGCGAAATGCAGCTTAGTCCTGCGCCAGTTCGGTAGAAATACTGCTAGTATGGAAGCCAGCAGCCAGAAGATTGTTAACTATATTTACCGACATTTTTGCGATTCGCAAACTGGAGAAAATACCTGTGCTTTAGTGCGTTTGTTCAAAACTCATCCCTACGGGGAGTTAGAAGACTCATTGCAACAATCCGCGCGCCGCTTGATGAAGGGCAATTCCCCCGCCGCCGACATGAAATGTTGGACTCTGCTAGCAGCAGCAGGCACAGAACCGCAGTGGAATTCTCGGCACACCGCAGCAGACAATACAGCTATTCCATTAGTTAGCACAAAATTAGTGGCTCAAATGCCGGCGATTTCGGAAATAATCCGGCAGTTTGGTTTAGACATTCCTACATTCCTCGGAATAGAGCGAGAAAGGTTCCTGCAATTAGAACCCGCAGTATTAAATATTTTTCACGTATCAGAGGCAAAAGGCAGCCCCTTTATTCCTGAGCAAAATTCTTTAATTATCCCCTACCACGTCAAGTCTGTCTTGGCATTTGGGGGACTTCTGCCGTCAGGAAGTGTGTTTGCGGTAGTGATGTTCCTCAAAGTTAAAATTCCCCAAAGCACGGCTGAAATGTTTAAAGATTTGGCACTTAGTGTCAAAACCGCATTATCTATGCCCGAAAAAAAAAGTGTTTTTGACTATTCAGGAATTTCTAAATTTTTTGTTACTAATAACAATATTGCCGAAACCCAATTACTTGAATATCAGGTGGCTAATCTGATTCAATTGCTGGACTTTTCAGAACAAGAAATGCTCAGACAAGCCGCTCGGTTTCAAGAGACAATTGACAATTTACAGCGCGAACTTGCCGACTACAAAAATAAGGAAGAAGCTTTCAAAGTAAGCCAAAATTCATTTACAGGCATCCTCAATATTCCCAAAGATGCTATTGTGCGCGTAGATAAAAATCAAGGAATTCAGCGTTTTAATCAAGGGGAAGAACAAATTTAAACTAAGCTCTGTGTTTAGGAATGAGAATTAAATAACTTCCACTCTTGAAAGTGGGATGGGCCTAAGAGCCCATCCCACAATAACAATTAAAATTGTAAGTTATTTAATTCGCGATCCTTAGCAACCAGGCTGACGGGGTTGTCACGCCGTCAGAGCAATAGGTAAAGTTAAATGAAATTTTAATAAAATTGAAAAAAGTCAAAAGTAAGAAAGCTTTCAGTAAAAACAAGTTTTTTTACTTTTGGCTTTTGACTTTTGACTTTTAGCACATCGAGTATTCAACTCAAAACTCAAAACTCTTAAGGCGCTGCTGCTGCCCTGCGGTTGGCAACAATCAGGTTAGCCTGATATTCTGCCGCTTTTTGCTGAGCCTTTTGATAGTTAGGGCTGGTTGACGGTACGGCTCTCATGAGCTTAACCGCTTGTTGCCACTGGCTTGCTACTGCGATCCACTCATTTTGAGACTGAGCCGTCTGGGCCGAAATTGCTGCCTTCTGAGCTGTGTTAACGGCTTCCCTCCAAGAGTCAGGCTTAGGCGCGGCGGCTTTTGGTGCAGGTGAGGCTGGAGCTGGGCTTGCTGGCGCTGTAGCAGTGGGAGCGGGTTTTGGTGCAGGGGAGGCTGCCTGTGGGGTGCCCGGAGATGTGGCGGTCGAGGATGCAGCGGCTTTAGAAGGGGGAGATGAGGGTTGGGGGGAGGGGGAAGCAGCTTCGGGGGCTATCGGTTCTGGGTTAGAGTCGCCGAAGGGGAAAGTTTTAGTAAAGAAAAGCCCTGCGATCGCCACCAGAGGTACTAAGATACCCACAGGTATTACCCATTTGGGAAATTGTTTTTTCGGAGGCGGGGCTTGCTCTTCGTCTTCGTCTTCGTCTTCCTCGTCGTCATCTCGATCGAATTCTCCTTCTTGATAATAGTCTTCCTCTTCGGGCTCGACATCATTTAAACCTACAGAGTCGTCAGGCATTCCACTATCCAAGGGGTAAGGCATTGAATTTGCAGGCATCAGATCAATTTCATCTTCCCACGCAGGCTCACCGTCACCTGTTCGACGCCCGTAAACCTTTACAGTGTGAATTGATTCGAGTCCCAGCTTCGTCATGCCGGTGCGGATGAAATCGACCAATACCATTTGATCCGGTACTTTGTCTGCCTCCAGAATTATGTGGAGGCAGCCGTTGTCCCGCGTCACATCGGCGTTGATGCCTTTGGGTTTGAGTGTACGGTTGATGCTAGATGCGATCGCTTTTGGATCGCCTTGCTTGAGCAGTTCCCGCGGGTTGTGTTGTGTCATGGGTAGCGCTCTTTTTTTTGGGGGGGTGGAGAGCCGGCAAATAATATTAACCGATCGGCATTCGGCGGACAATATTTATTTACCACATTAACTTCTACTTTGGCATTCTGAGAGTATTTCTAGTATCTATTGACCTTTTGGCCTGCGATCGGGCATCAAGCACATAGCCACTATCGAAATTTGTTGTAAAAATTTACAGTAAGGGGCCAATTCTGTGCCCTGTCGCGCATCAGCGAAACAAGCTAGAAAGTTCTATAACTTTGGTTTGCAGGGTTGAGATTTCTTCCCGGCCCCGCTTTAAAGAAGCTTCTAAGTCTAGCAGCAAGGGCAAACTTTTTTGCAGTTTTTCTAAGCTGGCGTTCTTGACTTCTTGACGAAAATAGTATACTCGTTTCGGATTGCCTAGTTCTAGAGCTTGAGCAATTTTATCATCGCGATCGCCCGCTTGGATCATCGCCTTTACCCACAGCCAAATCCGAAACTTACCAGTCAAGCCAGCCACAATCCTCAAACCAGGCTCGCTGCGGCCAGTTAAGCCTGCCAATAAATCCAAAGCGGCGGAGGTATTGCCCTCGCGAATCGCATCGGCTAGCTGGAAGGTATTCTGGGCGTGACAGTGTACCAGTGCCGCAACTTCTTCCGGGTTCAGAGGTTGGCTGCGGTTGCCCGCAAACAGCAGCAATTTTTCGAGTTCGCTGTATAGCTGTCTAGTATCGCTGCCAATGGATTCGGCCAAAAGTTCGATCGCCGTGGCGGTCAATTTTACGTTCATTTCGCCTGCGACTTGACGCACCCGCTGGGCTAATTCTTTGTCATTCCAAGGCGGAATCGGTGAAAATTCTCGAAATTCGGCGGACTCTTTCAGTAACTTGGTAGATTTGAGCCGGCTGTCGGGTTTTTTGACGGATGTCAGCAGCAGCACGGTGGTAGGGGGAATCACCGGCAGTGTCCGTTCAAATTGCGCTAACAGTTCAGGAGAGCACTGCTGCGTTACAGTCGTATTTGCCAGCCAGACAAAACGGCTGCCGGTACCGAAGGGCGGCGTTAAGGCTCGATCGAGCCCTTCGACCACAGCGTCGGCCCGATCGGCAATAATCTTGTCATAGTTAAAACTAGCCCAGTTGGGGTCGAGGACTGTTTGGCGCAAACTGGTCACAGCCTGGGCCATCGCAAAGTCGTCTTCCCCCCAAAACAGGTAAATTTGCATAAAGAACGCTCAGTAGCCCAAAAAATCACAGTTGCACGTTCCGCAAGTCCAACATATCCTGAATAGGACTGTTGGAAGCCCGCACCATAATATAAAATTTGGTGTGGGAGTTTGTCACCGCGAGGAAATCAAGATTGGATGATACTTATCAAGCTTACGTAAATCGGGTGGCGCGAATGACGCTGCTGGACTCCTACAAGTCCCAGGTGGAACACATTCAGGAATCTCCAAAATTTAAGCCCGACGAAACTGGCCGCAGAGATCCTGTACCTTTTCCAGGTTATTCGGTGATTACGCCCCCTGCGGGGGAAGATGCGGAAAATGCTGCATTTTATAGTAATTTGCACTCGAGCCAACAACGGCTATTGCAGGAAATAGCGGAGGGTTCGCTCGTGGCACTGCCTCCTGATACCTTCCATTTAACCGTAGCCGATTTGATCTGGAGCAGCGCTTTTCGAGATGCCTCTGATAAAAATCCCGAATTTGAGGAGCAACTGCGCTCGCGCATGGCCGATCGTTTTGCCGCCTGCAAACCCTTGGCGGGCGGCGCTCCCATTCGCTGGATAGTGCTGGGGTTGATGGTGATGACTAGAGCTGTGGGTGTTTGTTTGGCACCGACGGACGAAAACTCTTACAAGCAAATTCTGGAGTTTCGCCGATCGATCTATCAAAATCCCGATTTAATGGCTTTGGGAATCGAACAGCAATATCATTTTACGGCACACATTACTCTGGCTTATTTTGGGGATGTCGGGCCGAACCTTGACCGCGATCGCTTGTGCGCTTTGCTGTCAGAGTTAAACGAGCAATGGCTGGACACGCCCCAAGAACTGTCCGTACACCGAGTGGAACTGCGGAAGTTTGACGACATGACCACCTATCTCCGGCAACCGGAATGGCCTGTTTTTGAGTTTTAACGAAGGAAGAAGGAAGAGGGAAGAAGGAAGAGGGAAGAAGGAAGAAGGAAGAGGGAAGAAGGAAGAAGGAAGATTTTTTCCCATCTCCCACTCTTCCCATCTCCCACTCTTCCCATCTCCCACTCTTTCGCCCCCTCTCCCCCTCTCCCCTGTGACAATAGTCAGGATATTGGCTATTAAGGGATCAGAATTAAATAAAATCCACTTTTCATGACTGTTGTGGGATGGGCCTAAGAGCCCGCCCAGAAAGGACGGGCTCTTAGGCCCATCCCACAAGAAAAAAGGGAAATTATTTAATTGACGATCCTAAATGCTTTAATTATTTTTGTTTGACATTAAAGTCAAGGAAACAATTTATGAAAAACCAGGAAAAATCAGTAATTCTGGTTTTTTACTTTTTGCTTAAAAAGTGACAGTAAACGTTGTTGGTATAGGTTTAGATGGAGCTGCTGGGCTGAGCGAATCGGCGCGGCAGGTTGTAGAAATGGCCGCTCTGCTAATAGGGAGCGAGCGCCATTTGAGCTATTTTCCCCAGCACGACGGAGAGCGCTGGGCGTTGGAAGATTTGACCGAAGCAATTCTGGAAATTCGGCGCTGGTGGGCGACCCAAGCCGAATTAGAGCCCTCTGCGGGGACGGTGGAACCCCGCGATCGACCGATCGTAATTTTAGTGGCCGGCGACCCGCTGTTCTACGGCTGGGGAAAGTTGTTAATTTCCCAATTGCCGGCAGAAAAATTGACGTTTCACCCCCATGTCAGTTCTGTGCAGTTGGCTTTTAACCGCTTGCAAATCCCTTGGCAAGATGCTCATTGTGTAGGCTCTCAAGGACGCTATTTTGAGGAGCTGACGGCGAAGCTGAAGCTCGGTGTGGAGAAGATTGCGGTGCTGGCGGACGAAGCTCATACTCCGGCTTTACTGGCAAGTTTGGTGAAAGCTCTAGATTTGCCGACACGCTACAAGTTTTGGGTTTGCGAAAATTTGGGGGCTGCCGAGGAACGGGTAAGCCCCAAGTCTCTGGAAGCTTTGCTGGGAGAGTCTTTTGCACCGCTGAGCGTGGTGGTGATGCTGCGGGAACCCCCGCCGGGGACGGAACCTTTGGATTTGGAAAAGTTGCCTTTGTTGGGAATACCGGATGCAGCTTTTATCGGTTGTGGAGATAAGCCGGGTTTGACGGTTGAACGGGAAGTGCGGGTGTTGGTTTTGGCACAATTGGCTTTGCAACCGGGACAAGTTGTCTGGGATGTGGGTGCTGGTAACGGTTCTGTGTCGATCGAGATTGCTCGTTTATTCCCGCAGTCTGAGGTGTATGCGATCGAAAAAACGGTTTCTGGTACTTCTGCGATCGAGTTCAACTATGGCCGTTTTGGGCTGCAAAATGTGTTCTCGATTCACGGAACTGCCCCGGAAATCTTGCACCGCTTGCGTCCTCCGCACCGGATCTTTATTGGCGGTAGTGGCGGAGGGTTGACTAAAATTTTGGGCGTTTGCGCGCTGCGGCTGCTTCCTGGAGGCTCGATCGTGCTGGCTTTGGATGCTTTTGAGGATATTGCTACTGTTTTGAGCTGGATTGGCGATCGGGTGCGTCGGGAACCGCACTGGAGTTACCGAATCGTGCAAGTGCAGTTATCGCGTTCTGTGGCTGGGGGGAATTCAACTCGTTTTGATGCGTTGCGGCCTGTTTCGATTGTGACGATCGATCGACACTTGAATTAATCTGAAATCTGTGATATTCGCGCTTCATCGTCGGGCGTACAATCGAGTCAACATTCAACACTCAACCATCATTCAGTTTTGCGACCCCGAATCAACAATTAACAGTCATGAGGAGTGAAAACCGCAATTGATATAATATCCTGTCCGGTCGAGCGATCGGGATTTTTGTAAGGGCGGGTTCACCAACAATACCTGCCAATAATGGACAATCTCAAAAACCCGCCCCGACCGGGATATTATGGTTTATCGATCGGACACGATCTAACTCTAACTTTTGGGTCTACGCAGAACACAGAGCATCCTTTGGTTAGCGGAGAATCTCCAAGCGGTGCAACAATGATTTTAGAACTCAAATAATTAATTTAACACCTATGGATCAACTGCTGCGCCAACTAATTGAGGAGGTATGCGAGTATCCCCAAAACAGCTCCCAAAGGCGCAAAGCGATGAACCGATTGCTCGCCGAACTGCAGGAACTTCCCGGACTACTGCGATCTGCACATCCCGATTATTTAGACGCCTTAAATAAAACCTGGGTATGGGTGAACAAAAGCATTTGCTCGAACTTCAAGCTTAGCGATCCGAATGTGTCAAGACGACTGCGACAATGGATAAATAGTTACCTAGAGTGGCGCATTAAGGATTTGAATTTACCTTCTCAACCGCCCACCTACAGTTTAGATGCCCTCATAGGAGGCTCAGATACTACAACCGCGTTGCTGGATGTGCTTTCAGAAACAAGTTTTTCCCCTCCTACCCGCAGTGGTTTGGATGGCTATATCGCACTTTTAGAGCAAGAAAATTATCAGAATATTATTCAACAGCTAGAACAATACGTCCAAGAAGACCCCGATGGGAAATTTCGCTCCTGTCATCCTAAAAATCATCCAGAGTGTAACTGTCAAGTGATCACATTAAAGGTGCTGTTTAAAACCACGCCTGACAAGTTTACTGCGATCGCCAAAGAATTTAACATCAACTACCAAACTCTAAAATCACACTGGGAAAGGAACTGTCGCCCCTTGCTCCAAGCGATCGCATTAGAGCTAGGATACACAAGAGAAGATTAAATTATGCAAAGCACAAACCCAACGCTATTGACAGTTCCACTAGGTACTGATGCTCACCGCACCGCTCGAAAATTTGCTGCCGAAACTCTGCAACTCGCTCCTGAATTGACAAAGCATGAGGCTGCCAAACGAGTTTATGTGAATACTTTAGCAGTTTATGTTGTCTATAGTTACCTCAAATGGCAAGCCTACGAACCCGATTTAATTCAAGGCGATAGTTGGCATCCAGTCGTCCGTGCCCAGTGGGATATTGCTGATTTAGTGTTACCAGGGATGGGTAAATTAGAATGCCGCCCGGTTTGGTTTGGAGAAAGTGCGATCGTAGTTCCACCAGCAGCCATAGAAGACAGAATCGGCTATGTAATAGTGGAATTTGGGGAAAAATTAGACTCAGGAAAACTGCTAGGATTTACCCCATCACTGGATAATTCTGCATTGCCAAGCCAGATCCAGATTGCCCAACTCCAAAACTTAGATGATCTGATCGATCATCTCTATCGTCTGGAATTAGGAAATCAGTTTTTGAGAAGTGACGATCCAGTAGCCGTAGAAGTGCGACAACTCTTAGAAACACAAAACTTTTCAGAAATTATCGCTCAATTAGAGCGCATTTACCGAACTACTAAACCCATTAAATGGCGGTATGCAGGAGCAGATGTATTAGTCGCTAGTATTCCTATTAATCCTGATTATCAAAAAGTTGATTATTCTCCTGAACAACAGGCTTTTATTGGAGAAATTGGTCGAGAAGAAAAAGTTATCTCCGCAGATTTACACCGCCAACAATTAGCCCAAAAACTGCTAAATAAACTAGCAGAAGTTTGGGAAATTGAAACAAAAAATTAAATATTTGTTTTTTTCCAAAAACTGAGAACCTCCCATTTTGTAAAAAGCGTTTTTTAGGAATGCGAGTATCATGCTCGCTTGCCTATATATTTGTAACGATACAGA
Organism: Microcoleus sp. AT8-A3; assembly: GCF_036705675.1. Lineage (NCBI taxonomy): Bacteria > Bacillati > Cyanobacteriota > Cyanophyceae > Oscillatoriales > Microcoleaceae > Microcoleus > Microcoleus sp. AT8-A3. The sequence continues at coordinate 7,290 of NZ_JAUBVD010000004.1, read as the reverse complement.
TACTTGCACTCCTGTGATATCAAATCCCCTACCATCGGAATTAATATTACCCACAGCTTTAGACACGGCGCAGTGCCCCGTGTCCCGAAAATTAATCCGGGTAGGGAAACGGGACTGCCGTCTCCTATATATCATGTCTGAGTGCAACCGGAATTGATATGAAGCCAAAACTGATATTAACCCAAAAAAGGTAACATGAAAGAACAGCTAAACTCTGCTTATCGTCACCTAATTGAAATGCTACGTACCTGTCCAGAAGGTGAAGAACGAGATATTTTGGATGACTATTCAGACATCCTTAATGAAGGTTTATTAGAGGTGATAGAGGAGGTAGCAGACGAGTTATTAGTTGAGGAAAATGAAGAGGGATCTGACTGGCTGCGGAGTGCTGCGACGATGATAAAAGACTTGATTAAAATTCGGTCTGAATTAGCTAATTCTGAAGACTTGTTAAATTTTTTCCTAGAAGTTTTGGCAGCAATCGAAGCAAGTGAAGGAGATGCAGAAGTTGTATATCCTATTTTAGAGAAAAATTTAGATAAATTAGATGATAATTTTGATTGGTTTTTGCGAAGTTGGGCAACTGACGTTTTAGCGAAATTAGAGTCTGAAGAAGCTTACGATATAGCCACTGTAATTAGCACTTTTAGTGGTCTTCTTCAAGAATTTACTCTGGGCGATTGTGTAAATAATATTGAAATTGCGATCGCGGGATATCAACAAGTAGCGACTGCGCTCAATCGGGAAGATTACCAGGAGGATTGGTTGATTACTCAAAACCATTTGGGGTTTGCTTATCAAAATCGCCTTGCTGGGAACCGTAGCAGGAATTTAGAAAGGGCAATTGAGTGTTATGAATTAGCTTTACAATGTTGTAATGATACCGATGAACCGGAATTATGGAGTGTAATTCAACATCGCTTAGGTTTAGTTTATTTTGACAGAGATGAAGGTGATTTAGAAGAAAATGTGGAGAGGGCGATCGCTGCTTTTGAATTAGCATTAAAAGTGTGGAATTGTCAAGAGTCTCCCTTAAAATGGGCGGAAATTCAGCATGATTTAGGTTTGGCTTATCTCCACCGTGTTAAGGGAAATGAATCGGAAAATATAGAAATAGGAATTAAATATTATCAAGCTGCTTTGGCTGTTTATCCAAAAGAGGATAATCCTACAGATTGGGCAAGAATTCAAAATAATTTGGGTCTAGCTTATTACAATCGTATTCAAGGGGAAAATTTAGATAACCTTGAAAGGGCGATCGCCGCTTTTCACAATGCCTTAAAAGTCCGTACTTATACTGATTTTCCCATACAGTGGGCAGAAACTCAAGAGAGCTTAGGTAATGCTTATATTACAATTGAAGATAATCGAGACGACAATATCCAAAAAGCAATTGAGTGTTATCAAGCAGCTTTAACTGTTTATAGTGCTGAAGAATTCCCCGAACAATCGAGTACGATCCAATTTTATATGGGAGATGCTTACCGTCAAAAAATAGAAAATCGTGCTGATAATCTTGAGAAAGCGATTGAGTGTTATCAAACTGCTCTACAAATTTGTAATCAAGAAGAATTTCCTGAATTATGGGCTTTTATTCATAATGATTTAGGGGCGACATATCTCAGCAGATTCAAGGGAAGTCAAGAACAGAATATAGAATTAGGTAGGAGTTTGATAGAGGCTACTTTACAAGTTTATAATCGTGAGGACTATCCCGACAATTGGGCGAACACTCAAAATAATTTAGGATTTTCCTATTATCTTTCTACAACGGGGAAATATTCGGATAACTTGGAACGGGCAATTGCATATTATGAATTAGGATTACAAGTGTATAATTCTGAGACTTTTACAGAAGTGTGGGGACTGATACAACTTAACTTAGGAGTTGCTTATTTAGAGAGACTAAAAGGAGACCTTTCCGAAAATATTGAAGCATCAATTGCTGCTTTTCAAAATGCCTTAACTATTTACGATCCAGAGAGTTATTTAGAAAATTGGTTAAAAATTCAGAATAATTTAGGGTATGGCTATCAAAATAGAGTTAAAGGAGAGCGAGTTGATAACCTTGAGAAAGCTCTCGGCTATTATAAAATTGCTTTAGATGCTTGCTGTTATAGTCAATTTCCTGAAATTTGGGGTTTGCTCAAAAATAACTTAGGAACTTTTTATTTAAGAAATGCTCAAGGGAATCAAGCTGAAAATGTAGAAGAAGCTATTGTTCTTTATCTTACCTGTCTTGAATCTTATCAAAAAGCATTTAATCGTAAACAATGGTCGATGATTCAAAATAATCTAGGGATTGCTTACCTCAATCGCAAATATGGTAGCCGTCTCGAAAATATAGAATTAGCAATTGAAGCTTTTAATAATGCTTTGCAAGTTCGTAATTATGAAAATTATCCCGAACAGTGGGCGGAAACACAACAGCATTTAGGAGTTGCTCATAGTGAACGAATTTATGGAGATTCTTTACAAAATTTAGAAAGTGCTATCAAATGTTATGAAAATGCTTTACTAATATATAATCGTTCAGATTTTCCTGAACAGTGGGCAATGCTGCAAAATAATATTGGTAGTGCTTATAGCGAACGTCGGCTAGGAGATGAGGATACTAACTTAGAAATAGCCATTAATTACTATCAAATGGCTTTGCAAGTAAATACCCGTCAAATTAACCCTGAAAATTGGGCAATGATCCAAAATAATTTAGGAAATGCCTATAGGAGGCGCACTATTCAAAATGAAGTGGAAAATTTAGAAATGGCGATTTTTTACTATAAGTCAGCTTTGGAAGTTTATACTCAGAAAGATTTTCCTGAAGATTGGGCTATGGTGCAATTAAACTTAGGTTATGCTTATAGCGATCGCACTCAAGGAAGTATTGACGAAAACCTAAAACTGGCGCGGGACTATTACCAAGCTGCTTTAGAAGTTTATACTCTCAAAGATTTTCCTGAAAATTGGGCAACTGTACAAAATAATTTAGGTTATCTCTACCACAATTTAGAGCAGTTTACCGAAGCAATTCAATACTTTAAGTTAGCATTAAAAGTCAGAACTCCTCAAGCTTTCCCCCAACTTTGTCTGATTTCGGGACAAGTTTTAGGTCAAATTGCCTTCAAATTAGGACTATGGAGAGAAGCTATTGAAGGGTATTGTCTTGCTATTGAAGCTTTAGAACAATTGCGAGTTTGGGCTAATACCGATCGACGCCGCCAAGAAATTTTAGGAGAAGATATATATCTTTATGAACATATTGTACAAGCATTAGTTAATACGAAAAATTTTCCACAAGCTTTTGAATATGTAGAACGTTCCCGCTCTCGTCGGTTAGTAGATTTAATTGCCAGTAATGACCTTTACTCTCAGGGAGATATACCTTCTGAAGTAGAAGAATATTTAGCAGAATTTGAAGGAATTCAACGACAGATAGATTGCGAACGTTCCGGTTTAAATAAATCAAGTAAAAAGCAGAAGTTAATTGCAGTTAGAGCTAAGGATCTAATTGATATGGATTGTACACGCAATCGAGCAGCTTTAGAAGCCATTAGTGAAAATATCCAAGGTTTAGAAAGTGAAAAACAACAAATTTGGGAACAACTAAGACGTTTAGATCCGGTTTTAGCGGGCGAAATTCAAGTCATTCCCCCTAATTTAACCGCGATTCAAGAACTCATCGATCGCCCTACTACAGCTATACTTAATTTTTACACTACTGATGAAGATACATATATATTTGTTTTGCGACAAGCCGAACTAAATTTGTACAAAACAACCAGAAAACGAGGAAACAACTTACAAAAATGGATTAATAAAAATTGGCTAACACCCTACTTAGAGGCTGGCGATTCAAGTAAATCAGCCCAAGAGCAATTACAATGTAAAGCTAACTGGAGAAAGCGAATTCCGCAGTTTTTAGCGAAACTTTCCCGCCGTCTGCAAATCGATAACCTGATTCGTCAGTACCTTAATAATATCGAGGAACTGATTATTGTTCCTCACCTTTGCCTACACCAAATTCCTTTTGCTGCTTTACCCTTAGAAAATGGTCAATATTTAGGAGATAAATTTCTAATTCGTTACAGTCCTAGTTGTCAAGTTTTAGAATTTTGCCACAAACGTCCACCTGTCAACGATCGACTAATGTATGGTATTGTGGAAGATGCAACGGAAGATTTACCCTGTGCAAGTTTTGAGGGTGAACAAATTGCCAAACTGTATAATATTCGCCATGAACAACACTTACGAGGACGTAGCCAAGCAACGGTCAGCAACTATCGGCAACTTTCTTTACAAGTCCAGGGAATTATCTCTAGCCATCATGCTCAATCTCGCCTTGATAATCCGTTAGAATCCCGACTGCAATTGGCAGATGGTAGCATTACTTTGGGGCAGTTAATGACACCGGGCTGGCGGCTTCCTCATTTAGTTGATGTGTTTTTATCCTGTTGTGAAACAGGGTTAGGAACTACGGAAATTACTGATGATATTTTGACATTATCGACGGGCTTTTTATGTGCGGGGGCTCGGAGTGTTGTGAGTACGCTGTGGGCTGTAGATGATTTAGCAACAGCCTTATTTTCAATTTTTTATCACAAACTTCGGCAGCAAGGAAGTAGCCGCCCAAAAGCATTGCAGCAAGCACAAATAAATTTGCGATCGCTCTCTGGATCAGAATTTGTCGCTTGCTATTCTCCCCAACTTGGTGATTTATTAGAACGCAAATTTGAAGAGGCGGAGGGCGATCGCCAGTTTGCAGAAAACCAGCGTAATTCCTATCCAGAAGGTTCCCCCGACTATCTGCAATGGCTACAAGAGGAAGAAAAGCGGGCTGAAACAGCAACACGCAATTACAAAACTTTGGAACGACTGGAAATAATTAGTTGCTTAGATTTCCCTTTTGCTGACCCTTTTTATTGGGCTGCTTTCACTTGTTCCGGTTTACGGTAAACTTCAGCCTCAATCTAAATCTGGACTCTTCAGCATTCCCATTAACTTCCGCTTCCGATTGTGTACTTGCATAAGTTGAGAACGATAAGCACACCACTGAAGATTTTGCCCCATTTGTAAATAGGCAGCGCGGGCTTTTTCCAACCACTTAATTGCACGATCGTACTCCTCTGATTTCCCCCGATCCATAATCGATTCAGCAAGCCGACAAGCATTGGCGATCGTCCAATCGGGGCGGTGGGCGATCGCAGCCCCCATTACTCGGTGAACCAGTGCCGATTCGTAGCCACTCAAACCATCAGCAACAGCGATCGCATCTTCAATAAGCCCCTCATAGAGAAAAATATCAACCTGTGCTTCAGAAACTCCCCAACTTCTATCACTTTTCAGAGTTGCTAACAAATTTGCTTTCACAGTTGACCAACTGTTTCCTGCAAACTCCTTCACTAAAAGATAATCGGCAAAGGATGGTTTGATTTCAAAGACGCGCATTCTAGAATTTAATGCAACTTCGTTTTCTCCCAACTCAACAGCCAACTCACTCGTCCAAATTGCTAGTTTATAAAGGCAATTGCCTGACAAATTCAACCCAGTTTGAGCAATTTTTAGAGCTTCAGCTTGGGCTTGCTGTGCTTGTAAACTTTGAGCGAGAGCAAAAGCATCTTCCGCTGAGTTCATCTGAGTAGCGGCAGCTTTCACTGCTTCCTTTACTCTCCCCAAACGACTTAACATCGTCAAGTATTGTTGAGAGCAGTTTTCTGCTTGCGCTAAGTATAAGTATTCTTGATAGCGTTCCTGGCGATCGAGGATTTGCAAGCGAATTAATGCTAAGCTTTTAGCACATTCTGGTGCCTCATTAGCTCCTATTTCTTGCCCCGTAATATTTCCTTGAAGTACCTCTTGAATTAGGGGGTCATCCCAACCTTGGCGTAAAGCTTTCAAGCTCATGCTGAAATCGCAATCCCATTCATCTTGCCAAGCTTCTAACATCCCCTGAAGATCGATCTCTTCTTCAGCAGTTAGTTCAGCCGTTAAAATGGCTTCTGTCCAAGCTTCATCCAAAGCGTTAGCTATATCAGAACTTTCAGCGCCATATTCTTCTACGTCATCCCAATCTTTAACGCAAGCTTCGGTGATGGCTTGTAAAATTACTAAGGCGTTGTTACCATCTCCCTCTGCAATCAATTCCTGTGCTTGCTGAATCACATCTAAAACTTCTTCTGTAATGGGGTCTTCTTCCCCCCATCCCTCGTCGAAATAACGCACAGCATTTCGCAAAATTTGTCGTACTTGTTGTCGAAAAGGAGCCGGATTAATGGATGTACGGCGGGGTGTTTTAGTAGGTGGCTGTGGAGGCGTAGGAATAGCAATTAAGTTAACGTATCGTTCGATCGGATCGATGAGTGAGGGTTCTTTTTCTACTAAATGTTGTATTAATTGCTGGGTTTGTACATCGTTGAGGCGATCGAGTAATTGTTCCAGTGTGGGGCGCTGCTCAATTATTTGTGGTTGTCGCAGACATAATAACATGGTAGAAACAATATGTTTACACCACCCAACGTAATCGTAAGCACAAGTACAATTTGATGATGCCACATTAGCGTCATCAAAGTTTATCGTAATATGGTAAGGTTGCACAGCAGAACCCTCCACTATTGCTTGCACAATATTGCCACGCAGGACAGCGCTAGTAACATTACCCGCTAAATAGTAAGTTTCACCGCGCTTGAGGGAGGCCGCAGAGGTATTATGCTGGATCGTCGCTTCACTAAGTTTGGGAATTGGCATGAGACTATGCCTCAGCAATTAAAGGATTAGACTTGATTTTACCTCAGAGATGTACTCTGCCTAGGATTTAATTGCCTCTCAATGTAAGATTTACAGAAAATTTAATAATCCGTAAAGCAAGCACTGAGAAGCTTTGCAGCTTGATGAGGGGAAATTTATTCTGAAAATTTTGCATAATTGTCTCCCTACCCCCTGGTTAATAATAGAGCGCAGTTGGCCAACTAGCTTCTCCCTTATCCCTTTCTTTGACGGAGAAACGAGCTGTGATACCTATAGTTTCATCTACCCCCCTGACATTATTAGTAATGGGGGTTCCCAATGCTGCGGGAGAAATTATTGCCAATGTAGAGGCAAGTTTAGTATCAGCCGTTGGTAGTTACCCCTTGATGGAAATTGCCCAAGCTGAGCGCAGAACAAAATGCAGTTCTGGAGAGGACGATCCGATAGTTCCTCCGAACTAAGGAATGAGAAATAAATAACTTCCACTCTTGAAAGTGGGATGGGCGTCCCGCCCGTCCTTTTTGGACGGGCGGGACGCCCATCCCACAA
>NZ_JAUBVD010000102.1:0-11842 GCF_036705675.1 Microcoleus sp. AT8-A3 | reverse complement strand
TTTGCCCAAAAATAGCTCAAAACCTCTGCCCTAGTATTTTTGGGTATTTATACTCATTGCAAAAGTGACACGCTCCCCTTCACAACAGAGGTGCCAGACAGACATGGAAAACCCAAAATAGTATCTGTAAGAAAAATTTCTCAGATACCAATTATACGCCATATCAAAGTCAAAGACACCTCATCACCCGATGACCCCACCCTAGCCAAATACTGGGAACAACGGCGAACCTCCACCGGAAAAATTCGATGGGATAAAAAGTCCAAATACTTTAAAGTCGCTGAAAACCAGAAATGGAAATGCCCAGTATGTGGCGAAAATCTGTTCAACGGAGAAGAACTACATCTTCATCACATAACGAAAGTTAAAGATGGAGGTACAGAAGATGAGGTCAATCTCGTCCATGTACACAAAGCCTGTCATATACACATACACACAGGTAAGCAATCTGGAAAGCCATAGGCTTGAGCCGTATGATGCGTAAGTATCAAGTACGGTTCTTAGGGGAGGGGGATATGGTGACATATGCCTCCTTACCCGACATCCTTGCCATCATCCACGTCTTTAGCAGCCGACTCTATGGTTTGCGAAAATACAAATCTGCTATCAAAGAAGATTCGAGTTTACCCGGAAACCAAGCTAGCAGCGAAGTGGAGGAGTTGGATTGCAGCAAGTAGATGGTGTTACAATCAAGCAATTGCTATCCTGAAAGATGAAAAAATTGGTAAGTATGGCTTAAGGAAGAAAATAATGGACTCAGCCCCTAGTTGGGTGTCTGAACAACCTTACAATCCGCGTCAAATGGCAGTGTTCCAAGCTTTTGAAGCACACAAAGCAGCTAAAAAGACAAAAGGAACGGCAAAATTTAGAAGCCGTTTCGACGCATCTGAGACTATCCGATTTCAAACGTCCAATTGGAAACTAGGAACTTTTTACCCACTTTCTACTAAGGAACTAACATTCAAGTCATCGGAGCCCATTATCGAGGTAATTCAGCACGAACCGACACTTAGCTTGATTAACAGGAAATGGTTTATTTGCTATGCAATTGATGTACCAAAAATCAAGCCAATTGAGAGCGATTTAGTTATTGCTTTAGATCCGGGTGTCAGAACTTTTCTTACTGGTTTTGATGGTAGTGACTTCATCGAAATAGGAAAAAACGATATCGGTCGTATCTATCGCCTAGCAAGGCATCTAGACAAATTAATGTCCCGTATTGGAGTAAGTAAAGGGAGAGAGTTCAAGCGACTAAGGTATTGCCTGCGAAAATCAGCAGCCCCAATCAGGAGCAAGATTAAAAACTTGGTCAATGAACTACACAAGAAAGCTGCAAAATATTTGACAAGCAAGTACAAGTTAATTTTCTTGCCAACCTTTGAGACACAACAAATGGTCAAAAAAGGCAAACGCAGGTTGGCGACTAAAACGGCTAGAGCGATGGTTACGTTGAGCCATTATCGCTTTAAACAAACGTTGAAGCATCAAGCTACCAAGCATGGTGGTGTTGTAGTAGACGTGACAGAAGAGTACACATCGAAAATCTGTTCCAAATGTGGACACGTTCATTCTAAATTAGGCGGGTCTAAAATATTTAAATGTCCAAAGTGCGGACACACTCTGGACAGGGACAAAAATGGCGCTTTCAATATTTTATTGAAAGCTTTGAGAGATACCTCCTTGATAGGAGAGCTTGCTGCTTTTTCTATCTTGCCATACACGGTGATTCCTGGCTTAGTTCGGGATTTACCGGGTTAAATGTATCTGGTAAAGCTGATGGGCTGCAATATAAGTCCCGACAACTTCCGGGACTAAGTAGCGGAGGTCGAGCCTTTCGGCGCAGCAGCGGCGGATGTGGCTCGACGAAATCTCGATCGCACGCATGGACAGCACTTCCCAGCGAATTTCCACGTCCACAAGAGCCATTTGTTCGGCAACTCGTCGGCCCACAGCAGTCGCCTGAACCTGCATCCTGTCTCCCCCGGAATCGAGGGGTTTTCCACCCGGATAATCTCCCCACTCGGACAGTCCCCCACTCTCCTTGCTTTCTGCTGTCACTCGATCTCCGTGAGTCGGACGTGGGGCCACCAACCAGTCGCACAACCGGGCAATTTCGGCGCACCGGTGCCATTTGGGAAGAGTAAGGAGTGCGTCACTACCAATAATCCAGTACCAGCGATGATCGCCGGGATACAATTTTTGCAAATACAGCAGGGTGTCGATCGCAAAACAACTGCCTCTGGGATTGGCCGACCGCGGCGAAATTACGAAGTCTGGCCGATCGGCGATCGCCAGAGCAAGCATTTCCCGCCGCTGCTCAAAACTTGCCAAATCCGGGCGCTCTTTGTGAGGAGGAGAGCGATCCGGTACCCAAATGACTCGATCGAGAGCAAATTGACTCGCAGCCGTTTCGGCTACCAACACGTGACCCCAGTGAACCGGGTCAAAAGTCCCCCCCAAAACCGCTATTTTCCCCATATTTCCCCCAAATCAGGATTAATACAGACATCGCGCCAATTTTCTGTTTATACGCTTTTAACCATAAGCTCGTTTATGAGAAAACCCTCGCTTTACATCGGCGACAAACCCCTAGACGACCCTAGTTTCGACGATCGTCCTGGACGCTGAAACCGGTTTTTTCAACCCCCTTAATTCGTCCAAACCTTCAATAAGACTTAAAAAACCCGCTTCTGAGCGTCGGAGTGGTTTCGGGACTGGATGATTAACCTTGCCAATATTAATCCCAACTTGTTTCTCGTTTTGCGATCGACCGCCTGAGCATTCGTTTGTGGGCTACCGAAAAAGTTTTGACGGTAGATATACTTAGCGCACTGGTAAAAATTTTAAGGACTGCCAAGAGCGTCGATCGGCTTCTCGATCAAAACCAATGATTTGGTTTGATCTATGGCTTTGCGACTATTTCGACAAACTGCATAACTTGTATATATACAATAAAGTCAGAATATATACTATAGCTGCGATCGTGTCAATCTCTCACTTTCAAGAAAAAATGACCGTAGGAGTAGATAAATGACTACAAAATGAGCGAAATTTTGTTGTTCGTGGTAGTGTTTGTAAATCCTTATGGGTTTTACCCTCAATCTTGGTAGAAAGGTTGTGGGGCTTTTGCTGCCGTATCCCAGCACAGCAGGCGGATAGAAATAGAAAGAATGCAGGAGTATGCAACCACCCAAAATTAGTCTATTGGCCCCGACCCCAGACCCCGTTTTCTGTTACCTGCAATTTTCGAGCTGTGACTGTTCCGGAAAACTACTCGGTACTAAGTCATATAGGATACAAGACAAACATCTCTACAAGTCCCTCAAATCTAGGGACACGCAGAGAATTTTGTACAAAATCTCTAGCGAACTGTATCCTGAAAAAACAATTCTTGATATGATATCGCGTGTTATTGGCGTGGTGTGGTGTGTGAGGAGCAAAGATGCCGAGTTCTGTTGATTTTAGCGGTAGACCATTTCATTTCATCGGCATTGGTGGGATTGGGATGTCAGCCCTTGCCTACATTCTAGCTAAACGCAAGTTGCCTGTGTACGGCTCGGACATTAAATCGAGTCACATAACCGAGCGCTTGCAAGGAATGGGAGCTCATATTTTTTGGAGTCAAGACGCCAGCAATTTTGAATTATTTGAAACGGCCCTTAACGGTAGCAGTCCCGACTGCGGGCAACAGGAAAGAGCAGTATCCTCGATAGTCGCGGGTACGGTAGGAACTTCTGTCGCGACAGCCGAAGCTGTCCAATTTAACGGCAACGGTTCAAGCGCCCAAGCAATTCCGGGATTGCCTCAAGTAGTATGTTCGACGGCTATTCACCCAGCCAATGCCGAATATCGAGCTGCTTTAGATTTGGGCTGTCCGATTTTTCATCGATCGGATGTGTTGGCAGCGTTAATTCAAGATTACCAAAGCATAGCCGTAGCCGGGACTCACGGCAAAACTACTACTAGCAGCTTAATCGGCTTCATGCTGATGGCTGCGGGTCTAGACCCGACGATCGTAGTAGGAGGCGAGGTAAATGCTTGGGAAGGCAATGCCCGTTTGGGGGAAGGCCCCTACTTAGTGGCCGAGGCTGATGAATCCGACGGTTCTCTCGTTAAGCTAGTAGCCAAAATTGGCATAGTAACGAACGTGGAACTGGATCATCCAGACCATTACGATACCCTTGACCAGGTAATAGACACATTTAAGGTGTTTGCCCAAAACTGTCAAACCTTGGTGGGCTGCATTGACGACCAAATCGTCAAAGATTCCCTTCAGCCTAATGTCAGTTATAGCTTGCAGCCGGACAGCGGTGCTGACTACACGGCATCGGGCGTGGAGTACGGGGCCGAAAGTACCAAGGCCCGAATTTGGGAGCGAGGAGCTTTCCTGGGGGAAATGGAGTTGAAGTTGCTGGGTACACACAATCTCAGCAATGCACTAGCTGCGGTAGCAGTAGGCCGATTGTTGGGGTTAGAGTTTTCGGCGATTGCCAAAGCGATTGCTGGCTTTGAAGGAGCTCGTCGCCGTTTTGAGGTGCGGGGTTTTCACAATGACATCCTGTTTGTGGACGACTACGCTCACCATCCTAGCGAAATTCGTGTCACCTTGGCGGCCGCTCGCTTGCGTATCGAAGGTAGCGAAAAAAATCCCAAATCCCGAAGAGTGGTTGCAATTTTTCAACCCCACCGTTACAGCCGGACTCTGACATTTTTGCCAGAATTTGCTCAATCTTTTGGGGATGCTGATTTGGTTGTGGCTTGCGATATTTATAGTGCTGGGGAACCAAATTTAGGAGAGATTAGCGGGCAGCAGGTTGCTGATTTGATTGCTAAAGAAGGCCGAGAGGTTGAGTTTGCGCCTTCCCTAGAGTCAGTCACTCAGTTTTTAACCCAAAATCTGCAACCGGGGGATTTGGCTCTGTTTTTGGGCGCTGGTAATCTGAATCAGATTATTCCAGAGGTTATGGCTTTTTATCAAGAAGCCGATCGCCCCGATTAGCTCGCGAACAGAGTAGAGTCGATCGACATTATGGCGTTGCACTTTGTGTCGAAACTTCTGTCGGACGGCTCGCTCAAAGGGGCGACATAAGTTAGCTAAATGGATTTTCAACCCTGTCTTCGAGCGAAGGTATTTTTAAGGATTTTCAAGATGGTGACTATCTCGAATGACTCCTCTGTTAAGGACAATCGGCGAGTGTATTCTCCTATTTCTTTGCGGGGAACTGATTGCAAGATTAACTCCCAAGTTTCGCTGGCGGGCCTGACTTCCTTCCGAGTCGGTGGCCCTGCCGAGTGGTATGTTGCTCCCCGCAGTATGGAGGCTTTGCAAGCGAGTTTTGCTTGGGCACACGATGAAGGGGTGCCTGTGACTCTGCTGGGTGCGGGTTCTAATTTGTTGGTGAGCGATCGGGGTTTGTCCGGTTTGGTCGTCGGCACTCGCTACCTCAAACAGGTGAATTTTAACCCAGAAACAGGTCAAGTTACGGCGGGGGCGGGGGAGTCAATTCCCCGCCTTGCTTGGTTGGCGGCTAAACGGGGCTGGAAAGGTCTAGAATGGGCAGTCGGCATACCGGGTACCGTGGGAGGGGCTGTGGTGATGAATGCAGGCGCTCACAGAGGCTGTACTGCTGATATTCTAGTCAATGCTCGCGTCCTATCCCCCGGTGGTAAGGTGGAAATTCTGACTCCCCAAGAGTTGGAGTACCGCTACCGGACTTCGGTGCTGCAAGGGGGCGATCGGCTAGTAACAGAAGCGACTTTTCAGTTACAGCCGGGATTCGACCGATCGCAAGTAATGGCAGAAACTAATGACCATTTCAGCCAGCGGCGGACAACTCAACCTTACCACTTACCGAGCTGTGGCTCAGTCTTCCGTAACCCTGGCCCCAAGACGGCAGGTTGGTTCATCGAACAAGCGGGACTGAAGGGATATCAGATCGGCGGTGCACAAGTAGCTCAGCGCCATGCTAATTTTATTCTTAACTGCGGGTCGGCAACGGCCAATGATATTTTTCAAGTGATCCGCCACGTTCAACAGCAAGTCGAGCAGCGGTGGTCGCTGTTGTTGGAGCCAGAAGTTAGAATACTGGGAGAGTTTCCCTTCTAAGGCATCATTGAAGTAATACGGAAACGGCAGACTGCCAGCCCACACACCATCACAAAGTAGTTGTCAAGAACCTCAGCCCTGACGGCATGAGGCTTGAAAGAGAAATCTAACAAGCCATCTTGACCCGCCTAAGTCTTAACTGACTACGTTTTTTGAGTCACGACACCGGGCGAATGCGAAGCTAGTTCCCTGCTCTGTCGCTAGTAGTTAAACAGTTCTCAGGTAACAGGAACAGTGCTCCTAGCCCGCGCAAGCTCAGAAAACATTGGCAAAGCTAACTTTACCCCAGAAATGGGAGATTGAGGACAACCATATCCTCACGGGGGGCAACTACCCCCCTACCCCGCAAGGGGATTAAAATTAAATGTAAAGCCGTCCTGTAAGGACGGGGTTTCAGACCAGAGGAATTTTGATGACAAAATCAGGACAAGGATTTGGCTTCGGCCTGGGCAAAATGAAAGAACTGACTGAAGCTTTCAAAAAAGCTCAGCAGGTTCAAGAAGGAGCTAAAAAGCTCCAAGAAGAGTTGGATGTCATGGAAATTGAGGGAACTGCCGGCGGTGGCTTGGTCAAGGTTTTTCTCAGCGGCAACCAAGAACCCCGCCGCGTGGAAATCTCACCGGATGCCCTCGGTGAAGGTGCTGATGTGGTTTCTGAACTCGTCACGGTGGCGATGCAGGATGCTTACGCTAAGTCTACGATGACGATGCGGGAGAAAATGGAAGAACTCACCGGTGGACTAAATCTCCCCGGTTTCGGTTAGTCATTAGTCATCAGTCAATTGTTGACTGATTAAACTTTCTGGAAAACCGCTACAGTAAGGTGCGTCGCTGCTCCATGTTTGATGGAACTTGCAGATTGACTCTGAAAGCGACGCACCCTACAAATTAGCGATGGTAAGGTGCGTCGCTGCTCCATGTTTGATGGAACTTGCAGATTGACTCTGAAAGCGACGCACCCTACAAATTAGCGATGGTAAGGTGCGTCGCGGCTCCATGTTTGATGGAACAACTTGCAGATTGACTCTGAAAGCGACGCACCCTACAAATTAGCTACAAATTAGCACTGTTGACGGTTGACTGACTAATAACTAATAACTCATAACTAATCACTACTAACTAATGACTAAATTATTATTTGTCTGCCTCGGAAATATCTGCCGATCGCCCTCAGCAGAAAATATTATGAATCACTTAATCGAACAAGCTGGTTTGAGCGATCGCATCACCTGCGATTCGGCTGGAACTGCTAGCTATCACATTGGCAGCCCCCCTGACAGGCGGATGGCATTGGCGGCGAAGAAGCGAGACATTGAATTGCTAGGCGAAGCCCGCCAATTTACCAGGAAAGATTTTGAAAATTTTGATTTGATTCTGGCTATGGATCGGGACAATTATCGCAATATTCTTGCCTTGGATGCGGCTGGAAAGTATAAAGATAAAGTGCGACTGATGTGCGATTTTTGCCAGAAATACGACCTTAAAGAAGTGCCAGATCCTTACTACGGTGGCCCGGAGGGATTCGATCGAGTAATTGATTTGCTGCACGATGCTGCCGAGGGTTTGTTGGAGTACGTTATCAATCAGGAAAAATTAACAATTACCAATTAACAGTTACCAATTACCAATTACCGACTAAATGGTGTTCCATCGCAAAGCGAACGAGTTCTGCACGGTTGTTGCTGTCAGTTTTTCTGAACAAGCTGCTGACGTGCTTTTCGACAGTTCGAGGGCTGAGGTGGAGTGTGGAGCCTATTTGAATATTAGAAAGACCTTCTGTCAGCAAATCTAGCACTTGTCGCTCTCGCTGAGTCAAAGTCGGAGCATTTTGGCTGGGAGATGCCCGTGAAGCGGAGCTATCTCGTAGGGAATCGCCTGTGTTTGACTTTTGAGTTAAAAAATCTGCTTCTGGCTTGTCATTGGCTCTGCTGCGTGCCTCTGTTGGCATTGGTTCGGGTTCCGGGGAACGAGAGGGGGCCTGAGCGATTAGAGCGTAGCGATCGAGCAAAGAGCGAATTACCGCCCCCAATTCTTGGAGTTCAAAAGGCTTAGCCAGATAATTGTCACACCCCATCTGATAGCCGCGAATCCGTTCCTCCGTGCTCGTGCGTTCGGTCAAAAAAATCACCGGCAGCAAGCGGAAAGCGGGACGAGTCCGAACTCGCCGTACAAATTCGTAGCCATCCATTTCGGGCATTGTAATGTCGGTAACAATCAAGTGGGGCCCAAATTCATCTACCAAGCCTAAAGCTTCTTTGCCGTTCTCAGCAGCGATTACAGAGTATCCGGTAATTTCTAGATAATCGGTAATCGACAAGCGAGTCGCGAAATCGTCGTCAGCAACCAGAATCGTTAATGGCATGGGGGAATTAAAAATTAAACATTAAAAGTGAAATTAGTCACTTTTAATGTTTAATTCTACTGTTTAATTCTCTTGATAGCTTGCAGTTAAAGTAGCCGGTTGTCCTAATTTGCCCTCCAAAGCTACGCCGCGCCCGTTGGCTGCCAAATGTCGCAGAGTTTTATAAATTGTCTCGATTTGCTCTGGTTTCCCTGCTTTTTTGGCTATTTCTGCTACAGACAGAGGTTTTTGGGCGTCTTTGAGCACTTGCAGTACCCGTTGCTGCAAATCCAATACAGCAGCGGCCGCTTTTTTGCCTGCTTCAACCCCTGGCTGGTGATAGGCATTGACATTCACCAAGGAACCGTAAAAACCTACTGCTCTTTCGTAGAGGGCGATTAATGCTCCTACTGTCTCCGGGTTGACTTGGGGAATTGTGACAGTAATGGAATCTCGGTGATTTTCGTACAAAGCTTGTCGAGTTCCCTGCAACAAACCCGACAAATAATCTCCTGAAGTGACGCCGGTTTCTACTTCTGGGGAAATGCCTTGCCTGTCTTGCAAAACTTCGATAAATGTTAGGAAGAAATTCGGCACGCCGTCTCGCAGTTGCTGGACGTAGGCGTGTTGGTCTGTGGTGCCTTTGTTGCCGTAAACTGCGATTCCTTGATGAACTGTGTTGCCGTCTAAATCTTCCTGTTTGCCGATCGATTCCATGACTAATTGCTGCAAGTAGCGGCTGAACAATAGCAGTGAATCTTTATACGGCAAAACTACCATATCTTTTTCGCCACGTCCGTTGCCAGCAAAATACCAGGACATTGCTAACAAGGCGGCGGGATTATGTTTGATTTCGGTGGTTCTGGTAGCTTCGTCCATGACTTTAGCGCCGTCGAGCATCGCCCGAATGTCGATGCCTTGCAAAGCTGCGGGCAAAAGTCCGACTGCTGACAATTCGGAAGTGCGTCCTCCCACCCAATCTGCCATTGGAAAAGTGGTAATCCAGCCTTCGGATTTGGCTAATTTGTCGAGTTGGCTGTCAACTCCGGTGATGGCAATTGCTTGTTTGGCAAAATCGAGTTTTTCGGCTGCGAAGACTTTTTGAACTTCGATCATCCCGTTGCGCGGTTCGGGGGTGCCGCCGGATTTGGAGATAGTAATTACTAGGGTGCTGGCGAGTTTGTCTTTGATTTTGTTGAGGACTCGATCGATCCCAGCCGGATCTGTGTTGTCGATAAAATGTATTGCTAGGGGCGGAATGTCTGGGGATAAAGCTTCGGCGACAAATTGGGGGCCGAGGGCCGAGCCGCCGATGCCGATCGAAATTATGTCGGTAAATTGCGGAGCAAAGGGCGGTTTAATATCGCGGTTTTGAACTTTCTTGACAAATGCTTCGACTTGTGATATTCCTTCGACTATTTCTTGTTTTAATTCTGGAGTGGGAGCTAAATCGGGGTTTCGCAGCCAGTAGTGGCCCACCATGCGGTGTTCGTCGGGATTGGCGATCGCACCTGCTTCTAAAGCTGCCATGTCTTTGAAAGCTTTGTCAAATTTGGGCTTCAGTGCTGCTGCGAAAGCGTCGTCGAATCCCATGCGGCTGATATCGAGGTAAAGTCCCAATCCCTCGTGATAGTAAAGCCAGTCTTGATAGCGTTGCCAGAGTGCTGCGGCGTCCATAGGAATTCTCTACAATTTTTTTAATGTTCGATCGGCGTCGTCAGGAATCAACCAATTGTAGTTTAAAACGATCTGATGTACGGCTTTTGCAGAATCCCAATAAATTTAAGCATTAATCGTCTGAAGGCAGCCGGAGCCGAAGGCAGTCAGAGCATTCGGCAGAATTAAACAATAAAAATATGACTTGGGCAACAGTCTTAGTAGGTAGATATCTCATTAATGGTCACACCCCATAGATAGATGGAAGCGGCACAGAAATTTAACTGTGGTCGGCGTTGGCGTTTGAGTCATGGTTTCACAATGTTCAAATTCGGGCGATCGGGTTCTGTAAAATAGGTATTGCGGTCAGGTTAAATATACTTTTAGCTGTCACTCAATAATCGGCTAAAAATATAATTAACAACTGTCAACTATCGGAAGTGTAGTATAATATACAGATATTAGAATTAAAGTGCGATCGACTATGCTTGCTCTATCTCCCGAATTAAAAGAAAGGTTAGCAACTCCGCTCAAAATCGGCGATTTTGAAGTTAAAAGCCGCGTCTTGCAATCGCCATTATCCGGCGTTACCGATTTGGTATTTCGCCGCCTGGTGCGCCGCTACGCGCCGGATTCGATGATGTACACGGAAATGGTGAACGCTACGGGTTTGCACTACGTGAAGCAACTGCCGAGAATTATGGAAGTTGACCCGAACGAGCGCCCGATTAGCATTCAATTGTTTGACTGCCGGCCGGATTTCTTGGCAGAAGCGGCCCAGAAAGCAGTGGCAGAAGGAGCGGATACTGTTGATATTAATATGGGCTGTCCGGTTAACAAAATTACTAAAAACGGCGGCGGTTCTTCCCTGCTGCGAGATCCGGAAACAGCCGAGGCAATTGTGCGGGCAGTTGTGGAAGCGGTAGATGTTCCTGTCACGGTTAAAACTAGGATTGGTTGGACTGACAAAGAAATTAATATTTTGGAATTTGCGAAGCGGATGGAAGATGCGGGTGCAAAAATGATTACCGTGCACGGCCGCACTCGATCGCAAGGTTACACCGGCCCGGCAAAATGGGAGTGGATTCGCCGAGTGAAAGAAGTTTTATCGATTCCAGTTATTGCTAACGGGGATATTTTTTCAGTGGAAGCAGCGATGCGATGTCTGGAAGAAACCGGCGCCGATGGAGTGATGTGTTCGCGGGGAACTTTGGGCTATCCTTTTTTGGTGGGAGAAGTTGATTATTTCTTGAAAACTGGTGTGGAAAAGATACCTCCGACACCAATTGAACGCCTCGAATGTGCTAAGGAACATTTGCGGGCTTTGTGGGAATATAAAGGTGAAAGCGGTGTCTGCCAAGCGCGCAAGCACTTAACCTGGTATGCTAAGGGTTTCCCCGGCGCTGGGGAATTGCGGGGCGTGTTGGCTGTGGTAGAAACGGTTGAACAAGGTTGCGATTCGATCGATCGCGCGATCGATCAATTGCCCGCAAGTTGAAATAAACTTAGATATTGCACCATTTTTAATAAGCCTTTCACGGGCGGGCAGGATGCCCAACCCCTACTCCCCACACTAAAATCTAATCTTTGTGGAACAGGCATCTTGCCTGTTCTTGAAAATGGTGCAAGCTGAAATAAACAAAACCCACCTCTGCGGGCTAAGATTTAACTAATGCGAATGGGAAGTCCCGCGCTCTACCGAAGGTGAGCGTCGGGATGAAAATGAGTCAGAAAATAAAT
>NZ_JAUBVD010000101.1:0-12101 GCF_036705675.1 Microcoleus sp. AT8-A3 | reverse complement strand
TGCTTTCATTAGCTTTGATTACATAATGATATTTCATTATTATTGATTGTACCTCATAACAGCGAAAACCGCTGTATCTCCTGATTCCAAAGCTTTGCGGATAGCGGAGTTATCGGCTGATACCTCAATGCGTTGAAACTGGGGAGGAAGTTGTGCTACTTCACAAGCGAGTTTGATGGGCAACACTCCGCCATTCTTGCTGATAGTTAAGTGGAAACGCTGTAAGCTCAGGTTTTTCACACCCTGGGATTCGAGACACTTCTTGAGTTGTTGCTTCATCCAATCAACCCGTGTGCTATCCGATGCTGCTAGTTTACTCAGGCGTTCTGCTTCAGCTTTCCGTTGTTTGCTCAGAGCGTGGCGGTTGGTGATGGCCGCGCAGTAATTGTCTACTTTGATGAGCCATTGGTCGTGGGTGTTATCGCGTTGTTCGAGTAGTTGTTGCACCGCTGCTTCTAATTCGGGTGTGATTTCTTCACCTTCGATGCTGTCGATTAGCTCATCAAAGTCCTCCAGTTCGGCGGTGAGTTGGTGTAATGATTTACCGCGCACTCGTTCTTTTTCTCGGTGAGCATCGCAGCGACTGGAGATAAGAGCGCGTTGCTCTGGATTCATGTGTTGCCACGCTTGCTGCACAATTGAGTAGGATTCAGGAGTATCCGGGGTGTCGTGCTGTGCTGTTAGTTGAGCTTTGAGGGCGGTCAGTGCTTCTATTCCCTGTTCTGATGCTGCTAGCAATTGAGTGCAAATGGCATCCAATAAGGAGGTGTTGGGCGCGTAGATTCAGTCGATGTAACAGATTCCTGGGAGGCAGGTAA
The DNA here is from genome assembly GCF_036705675.1 of Microcoleus sp. AT8-A3. Classification (NCBI taxonomy): domain Bacteria; kingdom Bacillati; phylum Cyanobacteriota; class Cyanophyceae; order Oscillatoriales; family Microcoleaceae; genus Microcoleus; species Microcoleus sp. AT8-A3. Next base: position 11,283 of record NZ_JAUBVD010000101.1, on the reverse strand, counting down.
TTGCGTCTTCTTTCTGGGCCTGATGTTCTCACCATTGTTGTTTGCACCCATTGCGATAGCCATTTCGTTTTAGTTGTGTTAGTTATTAGTTATGTGTTATTAGGTAGTTTTTAAAATAATCAAGTTGCCCCAAGTACGGACTTGAGGCAGAATTTATTACAGGATGATAACCAAAGTCAGATTAGCCGCAACTAATTGAAACTGAGCTTCTGTCAGCCCTATTGTTTCGCCGTCTTCTGTCACAGCAGCAATCACTTGACCGCATATAGCAATCCTAAAGAATTCACAAAAATTTATACTTTATAATGGTTGTGGAGTATAATACTTGCATACTGAATCTCAGTGAAAAAAACAATATGTGTGAGCAACAACCTTTAAAAGAGTTAAGTGATTTTATCGATAGCAACCCCTCCTTTAGCGAGAACTGAAGCGAGCAATGTCCGTAATGATGTGGATTGAGGGGATGCCTTGTTCTAAAATTCAAAAAATATTAAATGTATCAGCAACATTTATCAGTCAATGCAAAATGAAATTTATCGAAAATGGAGTTGAAGAATTAAAACTGAAGTATCAAGGGTCAAAAGCATATCTAAGTCAAGCGCAACGCCGGGAGATTATTAATTACTTAGATAGTCAAGTGTATTTAAGCCTACAGGAGTTTCGGTAATATCAGGATTTTCTATCTTGAAGGAGTGAAAAAACTAATAGGATCTTGAGCTGTAGCGCCATTGGCGATCGCCGCCAACCCAGATTTCGAGCCAAACTAAAACCCAAACCCCAAGCCCGCCATGCCCTTGCCTCCCCGAATACGATCGCTTTTATGCCCGGATGAGACGGTATTCTGAGTAATGGCAACAAAAGCGATCGCCCTATAGAGAGATGAGCTTTGACGTTTATGGCAAAACCCAAAAGGTATCCAAAAAATTGGCGAGAGATTGCGTTATCCGTGAAAGAAAGTGCGCTCTGGCGCTGCGCTAAGTGCAATCAACAATGCCTCCGACCCGGTAAGAAAAGTGGCTTAACCAAATCCGAACGATGTTCCCTAACTTTGACAGTGCACCACCGCAACCGGATACCGGAGGACAACCGTCCAGAAAATTTAATAGCCCTTTGTACTGCGTGTCACCTTTCTTATCACAACCGCGGGCAATCCAACGTATCACCCGGGCAATTATCGCTGTTCCCCGATGATGGCATTGACTGGGATATGATGGATTGCTCTCTGGAATCGGCAATTGAAAATATCAAAGAATATTAAAGAATTAGCAGAACTGCTTCAACCCTTGCAGCAAGAAGATAAAAATCTGCACGGAACACGCGCCGATTCTCACCAATACAAACTGAGGCAAACGCTTGCGGAAGCCGAGTTGCAAAGTTTCGAGCGGCAACATCAAATCAAGCTGCCCGAAGATTACCGTACCCAATTTATTTCTTTGAAGCTCCAGAACTCCCCGCTCAGCTTGAGTTAAACGAAGACAGGATAGTTATCAAAATCAATCTTTCGCCTTTCATCTTAGCCTAATCTTGACATAGTTGCTATTTGTAGGAAGCGCAAAGCAACCGACACAAACCGAGATTTTTTCCTTGAAATGCAGTCTGTCCCCGCCATTTGGAGGGGGCTATTTTAATTATCCAAAACCACCGGATTTGGTGAGGTCAGACTTAAACTGAAGCCACTACTATTATTTTATAACGTAATAAAAGGCAGCATTTATGAAGAAAAAACCATCAATACCAGATGCGATTCTGGCTATAGATTTTGGCGGCTTATCTACTAGAGTTTTCTGCCAAAGCTCGCAAGCAGCCAGTAAAGCAAGCTCCTTTGTAATGGAATCGCAGGTGGGGCCGGTGAGCCAAGACATAGCCAATTGTTTCACACAACCCAACCTCGCATCAGCATCTCCCGAAAATATTGCTTGGGTGGCAATTGGTAATGAATGCCGAGCCGTTGGCTACTTGGCAGCAGCGCAATTCAATGCTCACATCGGTTTAGCGGGACTGAAGTACAGTAGCGCTTTGTACAAAGCTCTAGCAGCTTTGTGGGTAGTGTCGCGGAAGTTAGATTTAGGCAATCAATTCAGCGCTGCGATCTCCGTTTTCTTGCCCCCAGGCGAATTTAATGACTCCAAGCAATTTTTTGAGCTATTAAGTCAATACTCGGCTTCATTTGAAACACCCACAGGCAAGCTATCCGTCACCCTGGACAAAACCCAAGCTTTGCAAGAAGGTGGCGGCATTGCTTTGATCCACAACAGTAATTTAGGTTCAGCTTTCAAGCAGCGGGTAACTGCCTTTGTTATGGTAGGATTTCGCAATGCTTCGGTAATAGTTTCGGCACGCGGTGCTGTCGGTAAGGGCAAAACTTCAGACTTAGGAATGGTAAGGTTGGTGGATCTAGTTCAAGAGCGAACCTCTAACTACGATGCTTCCCGTTTGGCTTTATCAATCGCTCAAGCGGGCGTAAGCTACAACCGCCCTTACTTTTACCGAATTGCTCGGAATCGAGAGGAGACAGCGAAAGATCGAGAAGTTGACCAATTGATTGAAGCAGTCAAGCTGTCTCGCTTCGACTACGCTCGAATGCTATCTCATTGGATTAATGAAGTGCTGCCGCCCGATTTAGATGAAATTGTATTTTGCGGGGGGACTTCTGAATATATGAAGCCAGAACTGCGAAATCAGTTTTCTCATTATTCGCTGTCTTGGCACGCAGGTATAACAGTGCCAAAAACGCTCGATCCTGATGGTTTAGGTTGCCGCATAGCTGATGTTTACGGACTATTTTCTTACTTCAAATCTCAGTTTGAGGTACTGAGGCAAAGGTCTGTTGCGGCAACTTCTCAGAGGGCAGAAGATACAACTTCCAGTTCAGGAGATGCTCCAGTCCCCACGACTGATATACAGAGTGTAAAAGAATGTGCTGAACAATCTACCAAGCCAAAATCTGAACAATCTACCAAGCCAAAATCTGAACCACCTACTCACCCAAAATCCGAGCCACCTACTAAATTAAAACTTGAGCAATTTACTCACGCTAAATCGGAGCCATCTACTGAACAAAAAATTGAGGAACCCACTGAACAAAAGACTGAAGATATTACTGAACAAAAAATTGAGGAACCCGCTGAACAAAAAATTGAGGAACCCACTGAACAAAAGACTGAAGATATTACTGAACAAAACACTGAAATTTGCGCTCAACAAAAGGCTGATTCAAGTATCAAAGATAGCTGCTTAGACGATTCTAATAAATTGAGTGATGAGCCGTCGTCCAATACAGAACCTTCTTTAGAGGAATCAGAAGCAAACTTAGATGCAGCTCTCTTATTGGGAGGGCCCTACCGAGGTGCTGGAAAGAAGGTGAGGAATTATGCCTAGAAAACGTTACAAGGAATTTTGCTGGCGCTGTCAAGTTTTGCCAGATTCCGAAGACGCTATCTTGCTGTCTTACCTACAAAATCATCCTTTTTTTAGCTTCAAAGAAACGATTTTACCTCTGATCAAAGCGCGGTGGCTGTTAGCAGCTTTACGCAATAGCGGTAGTCATTCTAGTACAGACTTAGAGTATTTGAGGCGAGAAAGCATTAATTTTTTGCTCAGGCAGATAGATGAAGTTTGCCGAGATGCGGGATTTAACTGTACCGAGTTAGGAGTAATTGCCCCTGGTATTTCTTCGGGTTTAATTCCTTTAGCTACTTTCTCTCACTTGTCGAATCCAAGTACATCTATTGCTACGGAATTAACTGCCCCTGAGAGTTCAAATCCCGCAAGTTTGCCCGAAGAAAAAGAACCCGAGGAATTTGCGGGAGAAATTGAGTTTGAAAACAGCGCATTTAACTTAGCTGGTTTCGATCCGGCAATGGTCGGACCTAGCTTTAGTTAAAAATTATTAAGTCTTGAATAGACATCGACATCCAGCAAGGAGGAATGAAATGACTAACATGATTCACTTGGTTGACGGCGAGAAAGGTGGCGTTGGCAAGTCGATGCTAACTCGGATTCTGGTTGAATTCAATCAGAAGTATGAACTGCTGTACACGTTAATTGATGGCGATTTTCAAAATCCTGACGTGCAGCAGCGCTATCCTGAATACAATGCAAAAATCGTAGCTTTAGTTGAAGATGAAGAGAAGTTTTTCGATATCGATATTATTTTTGAAACAGCAGTAGAAACTCCTGTGATTGTCAATTTACCAGCTCGGGTTTACGGCATTATCAACAAATGGATTGACGAAGCTAATTTAACCTCTCCTGATTTTAAAGAGCAGTCAGGAGTTGAGGTATGCAAGTGGTTTATTTGCGGGGGTACGACGGACAGCATTGAAATGTTTATTGACTCTTTCAACTACTTTGAAGGTCAGCTCAATCACATTTTTGTCCGCAATTTTGGAGTTTGCAAAGATTGGTCGCACGTACAAAGCCATAAGGAAATGAACAAGCTCATTAATAATTACCGAATTCCTGTGGTAGATTTGCCAGCTCTGAGTGCAAGAGAGCGCAAGTTTATTGATACGAAGCGGTTGTCATTTTCTCAAGCAATGAAACACTCTGAATTCTTCTTGATTAGTCAGCAGCGATTGCATACTTTTCTGGAAGACTGTTTCCGTCTGATAGAAGATGTAGGTTTGTTTAACAACGCACCCAATCGCAATAAAAAAGAAGTTATCGCGCCCCATGAACTAAAAAAAATGAGGAAATGCAGATAGAAAATGAGCCACAAAATGAGTAACCAAATAAGCAACAGGTTGTAAAGTCTCAGGAGGCTGTAATTTGTAAAAAAGGTATAGCGGTTCTTGGTCAGGTGAGGTATATCCTTGAAGCTCAAAATCTTGACAATCAAGGGATTCAGCATACTTCACTAGGGTGAGAAAGGCTATATCGTAAGCTTTTAACTAATGCGAACGGGAAGTCCCGCACTCTATCCGCATCGGATGAGTGGCGGGATGAAAGTGAGTCAGAAAATAAATGGAGCGATATCGGATGAGTGGCGGGATGAAAGTGAGTCAGAAAATAAATGGAGCGATAGCGAATCAATAGAAATTCTATCTGCTATAATCTGATCAGTATTCCATAATCTTGATAAATGTATAGAGCCTACAAATACAGAATCTATCCCACGAGTGAACAAGAAGCCTTGCTTGCAAAGTTTTTTGGCTGTGCGAGATGGTTCTGGAACTACGCCCTAAACCTATGTCAAGAAACCTACAAGAATACTGGCAAGGGATTGTCTAGGGGGTATATACAAGGCTTACTTCCTGCACTCAAAAAAGAATATGAATGGTTAAAAGAACCATATTCCCAGTGTTTGCAAGTAGTAGCTTTGAATCTATCCACTGCCTACAAAAACTTCTTTGACAAGAGGGCAATGTTGCCCAAATTCAAATCGAAGCATGGTAGGCAGTCAATTAGCTATCCTCAAAATGTCAAGTTTGAAGGCAACTCTCTCAATTTACCTAAGATTGGATTAGTACATTGTCGGCTTCATAGAAGCTTTGAAGGGGGCATTAAAACTGTCACCGTATCTCGCAATTCCGACGGTAAATACTTTGCTTCCGTTCTGATTAATGATGGTAAATCTCATCCCAAATCACTGCCAATTGACAAAGCTGTTGGGGTTGATGTTGGCTTAACTCACTTGGCAATTACTAGCGATGGTTCAAAGTTTGATCGTCCTAGATATTTTGCCAAACGCCAAAAGAACCTAAAACGCAAACAGCAAAAGTTGTCTTGCAAAAAGAAGGGTAGTCAAAACCGTAAAAAAGCAAGATTGGCAGTGGCAAAAGTCCACTCCAAAATTGCTAGATGTCGTGAAGATTTTCTACATAAACTATCCCGCAAGATAGTAAACGAAAACCAAGTTATTGCAGTGGAAAATCTCAATGTCAAAGGCATGGTCAAAAATCCTAATCTAGCCTCATCGATTAGCGACGCTGGCTGGGGTATGTTCTGCACCATGCTCAAGTACAAGGCTGAAAGTGAAGGTAAAACTTATATCGAGATCGATCGATGGTTTCCTAGCTCAAAGACTTGCCATGTCTGCTTAAATCGAGTTGATCATCTCGCTCTTGATATTAGGGCATGGACTTGTAAGCATTGTGGCACTCACCATGACCGTGATGTAAATGCAGCGATCAATATTAGAAATGAAGCCTTGCGGATGCTGGCGTTAGGAACTAGCGCTTCAGCCTGTGGAGGGGATGTAAGTCGATCTGGTAAAACTTCGGTTTTGCTAGACGCCCCGCCCCGTTGAATCAGGAAGCCAGCGCTGTACCGCCTAAGTGGTCAGCGTCTGGTAGTTCACGAATCTAAATTAGGGCTTACACACACACTCTACTGATAGGGTGTGCCGAAACCAGCCCGCTGGCTGAGTGCAATCAACGCAGTTGTGTTATCCCAGGCGTTGGTTCTTAGCAATAAACGTTGCTTATTGCGTTTAAATTCTGAAAATAAGAAGATTGATCGATCGCCCGCTACGAGATTTCCAGGGTTTCAAAAACTTCTTCACCACTCCTGAACGGGCTGGGTGTGCCGAAACGCATCTTACTACAGGTAGTGTCTAAACCGATTTTACGTCCAGGAGGGTAAATTTTACAGTCGATGTATAATGCACTCGTTATGGGAGGGAAAAAATGTGAATTCAGACTATAAAACAATACGCTTGGGTTAGCGCTTTCAGACGAATTTTATTTCACTAATTTTTGGGATATAGAGACTTGTGAAAGGAAGTCAGATTGTTCTTATCCCAAGCCTATTAGACTCTAGAATGCGCGATGCAGAACAGCATAAAGATTAGGATTTTGATTAGGTAGGAGGTTAAATGTCCGATCGACTTTTAGAAGAACTTTCCGAAGTTGACTCTCAAGAGTTTGGCGAGATATTGGAAACGCCAAGGGAACAGGGCAGACTTAATAATACCAAAAAAAATTCCCTACAACCCACTGAAAAATCGCAAAATTTGCCCGATTCTCCAGATACATTTCCAGAAGATGCAGTAGAAGAAAAGTTGAAATTAGATGGGAGTAAGCTAAATGAAAAGGAGTTTTGGGAACTCATAGACGATGATTCGAGGGAAAGAGAAGCTCTGAACAGAGAGCCTTTATCTGCCCCTCCCATGTACGAGAGAGATACTGAGTCACTAATCAGCCAGGTACTCAAGGGCAAAGACTCTAAATTTCGCTCTCATGTCATTCAGACAGCTTACCGATACGGTCTCAATAAAAATGACCCGCTTTTTATCGTATTGCTGGCTACAGGTCAACTCGAACTGCTGTTAGAAAAAAAACCACAAGAGATTGACCAGTTTTTCAAGAATTGGCAATCTCAATGGCAAGGTGATTTGAAAGATTCTCAAGCTGTTATTTCTCAAGAACTGGAACAAGTTCGCCAGCTTACTGAAAATTGGGAAAAAGAAAGCAGGGAGTTTTTAGAACGGCAGGGAAAAGCGGCTGTTAAGGTGCAACATCGCCACATTTCCAACTCAGTTTCCACCCTAGTGCGACAAGCAGCTTTAGAGAAAGTTGCTCACGATATTTGGTCGGTGATTTTTGGGAGCGGGGTAGTGTTAGGGGCAATGGCGATCGGCGCTTTTATCGGGTTAGCTGTGCCCCGGTTCATTCCACCGCCTGAACTCGACCCAAAAGGGCCGCGCCAGCTCACTTTAGAACAAGCCGTAGCGCTCGAATGGGGGCTGAGCAAAGAGGGTCAGTTTGCTCGCAAGAACGCGGATACAATTCAGTGGGCAACAAGCAATGAAGGAAAATATGCTCGCCAATTTATGAGCTGGAATCAAGCTTTGTTGAGCGAGAAAGGTGGCAAAAAACTGTGTGAAACTGAGATAAATCGATTGGGGGTGACGCTGACAGTAGAGGGTAAACCTGCACAAAAAGGATTTTGTACTTTGTGGATTCGCTCCCCTCAAGAACGAGAGTTTGTTCCTTGAGGGCAAATACTAAAATTGAGGATGGGATGTAAAGAAGTTAGCTTAACAGGAGAAATCTATGATTGCCAATTTGAACAATCAGCCGTTATCGAACCACAATCAGAAGCAAGTACAGTCGCAAATATCGGGTGTTTTAGTTGCACTAAACGACCCATTCGATGAGATGGTTTGGGATTACTGTTTGAGTCAAACATACCCAATATCGGAACAGATTAAGATTGTACTGAGTGCTTTCTGGGGGCCGTTTGCTGCCAAAAATGCTAGCAAGTCTCCCGAGCGAGTGCGAGCGGTAGCTTGTTATTCACTGCAACAATTAGCAGCTCAACAAAAATTGATTGACTCAGTGTTTGAACTGTCAAGTGAATCCACTAAAATTTCCGAAGTTATTGCTGTTCTCAAAAGGAAGAATAGTTGTGAGGCACTCAATCAAGCTTGTGTCTGTTCTCAATCTGTTCTAAATACTGCAATTCGGTGGGAGTAAGAGCCGTTGTTCTTTCTAACAAGTTGAGGATTTATATCTCAAAAGGATATAGATTTCCTAATTGGTGAAGTCGGTCAGTGCGATCGCAAATTTCTTGAAGTCCGGGTTGATTGTCTAGCGGTACAGCAGTGAGAGCCGAGTGTTTGAAGGTGTACAAGTGCATAGTAACGGTGGGGATGTGTCGCATCCACACAGTTGCCGTTTTCTCGCCGACTGACTGAATGCGGCCTAACCTGCCGTTAACATCTTCGCGATCTGGCGCGTACACCTCTACTAAGGAACCAATTTTGAGCGTCAGGTGGTGGGCGATGGCAGGTTGCTTTTCAGGTTTTACCGAACGACATTGCCCCTGTAAAGTTTTGGCAACTTGAGCCGGACGACTACGAGCATCATTTGCCAGTATAATTGGTATATTGCCAACATCTTAGCTAAAAACATCATCGATTGGCTTATAAACAACTATGCCAACTTCAACGATCAATGTTCAACTCAAAGAAATTATTGCCCAAATTCGCCAGGGATTAGAAAATCTTTATGGCGAACAGTTAATCCGAATCATTCTCTATGGTTCCCAAGCCAGAGGCGATGCTAGACCGGACTCCGATATTGATATATTAATCCTTCTCAAACAACCCTTCAATTACTCCCAAGAAAGCGAGCGTATTTCTGTTTTGATTGCCGATATATGCTTAGAACATACCGTCGTGATTAGCTGTATGTTTGCCACACTTCAGAAGTACCAAGAGTATGAAAGCGGTTTCTTTCGCAATATCCGTCGCGAAGGAGTCCCAATATGAACCCAGAGCAACAAAGGTTACTTGATAAAGCTGATAGAACTTTGCAGGCTGCACGGGTTTTATGTGAGCAAGGCTTTTTTGATTCTGCCGCTTCCCGCGCTTATTATGTGATGTTTTACATAGTCACTGCATTTTTAGAGTCAGAGAAATTATCTTATTCTCGCCACTCCGCTGTCATCGCCGGTTTCGGTCAAAAATTTGCTCGTTCGGGCCGCGTTCCGGTGCAGTTCCATCGTTACCTAATAGATGCCCAAAAAACTCGATTAGAAGCTGACTATAACGCTGATATACAAATCTCACAAACAGACGCAGTGCAAACAATAGATCGGGCAGAAGAAATGCTCAACTTTGCTTTGGCAAATATTGATTCTATTCCTCCATCCTCTCCTTGATTGAGTAGATAGCCTGCTTTCCACTCCTGCACCCGCCAACTAAAGAAACCGGGTTTTTCAGCAGATTCAACACTGCGATTCAGTATTTTCGTAAAAAACCCGGTTTCTGGGCCTCCCTCTTTGAGTCCTATATATTAACTTTTATTATAAAAACTCCGATTTTGCGTAAAAATACCCCGCGAAATCCCAATACACAATGGAAGGCTTTCACCTTCGGAGCAAATTCACTCCCCAAAAACTATGACAGCCACAACTATGCCGATCGCCCCTATCGCCCCTTACAGCCACCGTCTAGCCACCGCAACCGACGCAAAGGATCTCGCCCCTCTCTGGCAAGCATTCGCTGCTGAACGCGAATCGATCGACCCCTCAATGCTAGTCAAACCTAACTTTGAATTTGAAAAATACGTCATCAATTAAATCAAAAAACCCCTTTCTTTCTGCTGGTTATTAGAACACAGCGACAGCATCATCGGTTGTCTATTTATCTACTATTACGACGAAGCCCCGCCTGCAAATCTCCCCGAATATTTGATTCAGCAACACCATGAGGCACTCAATCAAGCTTGTGTCTGTTCTCAATCTGTTCTAAATACTGCAATTCGGTGGGAGTAAGAGCAGTTGTTCTTTCTAACAAGTTCAGAATTTCGACTTCAAACGGATCTAGATTTCCTAATTTGTGAAGTCGGTCAGTACGATCGCAAATTTCTTGAAGTCCGGGTTGATTGTCTAGCGGTACAGCAGTGAGAGCCGAGTGCTTGAAGGTGTATGACTGCATAGTAACGGTGGGGATGTGTCGCATCCACACAGTGGCGGTTTTCTCGCCCACTGACTGAATGCGGCCTAACCTGCCGTTAACATCTTGGCGATCTGGCGCGTACACTTCTACTAACGAACCAATTTTGAGCGTCAGGTGATGAGCGATGGTAGGTTCACCTTCAGGCTTTACTTTTTGGTCGCGCCCCTGTAAAGTTTTGGCAACCTTAGCCGGACGGCTGCGAGCATCAATCGCCAAAGCGATGACCTGCTTCTTGGTCATCCCCGCAGAGCGATTCAGTATTTTCCACTTCATATCCTCTCCTCCAATAGAACTCAGGGTATCTACTGCTTTAGCAAACTGAGCGTCTCTGCGAATTGTTTTTGGGGATGCCTTGAACTGTGCCCCCAACTTTGTCTCTGTTTTCAAGTGGTCAAAATGACCACTTGATTTTCTGTCTCCGCCGCGGGACTGTTTGGTGAGTTCGTACCAAGTGCCGCGCAAATAGCTGACTGACTCAGACGTGAGATTGCGGCGGCCGAGTTGATTGAGGAGCATCCAAACTTTGACGGTGTTAGGGCTGTCGAAAGACATCTCTACAGTTTGGTAGGGGATGCCGTGCGCCGTACAAATAGCATAGCGGTTGTGACCGTCGATGAGAATTTTTTCCTCAGCCCAAACCACCAAAGGGTCCCGACACCCTTTCTCTTGAATGCTGGCTTCTAAGGTAGCAAACTCGCTGGCACTCAAAGGAGGGATGAGCGTTTGGAAATCAGGGTCAATCCGCAGGGAGTCTGCAACAGTGTGGTGGTGCTTTTGGGTTGAGCCGAGCAAAACTACTACAGCACTTCCGGATGTTATGAGGTACAGTAGCAGCAATTAGTAAACCAGTTTTTGAGATGTTTCGGATTAATTAA
>NZ_JAUBVD010000100.1:0-12297 GCF_036705675.1 Microcoleus sp. AT8-A3 | reverse complement strand
AATACCTGGGCTGATGTCATCAACCGCGCTAACTTGGGTATGGAAGTAATGCACGAGCGCAATGCTCACAACTTCCCGCTTGATTTGGCTGCTAGTGAAGTCACTCCTGTAGCTTTGGTTGCTCCTTCTATCAATGGCTAAGTTTTAGTTTTTGATTAACAAAAAGCGCTCCTAGAAATAGGGGCGCTTTTTGTTTGGGGAAAAATATTTTTTGGAACAATCAGACTCGGCGGTTGAAACCGCTACTACACAAACGAAGTCCGCGCAACGCGAGACTAAAGAATAGAATATTACAGCCGGATTTAGTATGGCGATAGACTGCAAATTTTTGAAGTCGTATATTATGGAAAAATGATTGTGAAAGGTAAGTCAGATGGTTGTCGCAATTTCTAAAGCAGGATTGGGTAAAGGTGCGGCTTTCCTGTCAAACGTGACATGGGAGACTCTGGAAAAATTGGATGCTGATTTGGCGGACACTGGGGCGCGTTTAACTTATTTGGATGGGTGTTTAGAAATTATGGCTCCTTTATCTGAGGCCCACGAAGAACCTAAAAACACTTTAGGCCAGCTTTTAGAGATTTATATGCGGATGAAAAACATCCGTTTCTATGGGCGTGGTAGTACAACTATCGGGATGAAGAAATTAGGCGCGCGGAAGGAACCAGATGAGTCTTACTGTTTGGGTACGCGCAAGTCAGTTCCAGATTTGGCGATCGAGGTGACAGTGACGAGTGGTGGGATTGATACGCTGGAAATCTATCGTCGGGTGGGTGTGCAGGAGGTTTGGTTTTGGGAGGATGGGGTAATTTCGGTTTATTGTTTGCGCCCAACGGGATATGAGTTGGTGAGTAAGAGCGAACTTTTGGCGGATTTGGATTTGCGATCGATCGAGTTCTATTCCCGTATGGCAGACCAATATGATGCGGTGAATGCTTTTATGCGATCGTTGTAGAAGTTGAGAAGAGCGATTAAAAAAATCCTGCTTTCCCCTCACATTTTGCCTTGGCGGGAGTTTGTTTCCCAGCAGTTTCAGTTCCCGGATTTCGGTAGTTTTGCAGCAGCAATTGGGGCAAAAAGTAGTCACGTAGTTCACGTAAACTCACCGGGACTCCAACATTTCCTCAACTGTCAAGCCAATATCAATTGCAATCCGCTGAAGCAATCGAGGTGATATATCACGCCCTTTATGAAAAGGAACAGTAGTTCCTCGCCCATCTTGGTGACGGAACTGCTTATGTGAGCCTTTTTGACGCACCTCTACAAAGTCAAGATTCTCTAGTATGCGGACTATTTCCTGTGGTTTCAGAACTGGGATATTGCTCGTGTTTATCGGATCGCAATCTGTTGTGTACCTATAAACTCAGTCTGAATGACGAGAGTATCATCTTCTAGGAGCATCTCAATTACCTCACGCAGATTCTCGTGTAACTCATCCAAGGTTTCTCCCTGGGAATGCGCCCCAGGAAATCCAGGAATATAACCAACGTAAAGCTTGGTATCAGAATCTTTTTCGATTATAGCGGTAAATGTTTTCATAAGATTCGCTTTCTATTCGTTAAATGTAAGAAATGTAATCTCTCATATATTATATAATATTTCACCTGCACTGAATGTATGCTTTGAATACGGGATTGAGGAAAAAGAGCGATCGCCCTCCTACTAACACTTTTTCCACTAAGCTGCGTCGGCCTAAAGATTGTATGGCTTGCCAAAATTCTGATTGGGATAATTCACTATCAGCAGGTTGTCGGGAAATATCTACAGCTTCATTTTGAGTGGCTAACCAGTATAACGCCTTTTTTTCGGCATCTAATAAACGATGTAGGTGAGATTCCAAGATGGGTTCTAAGTCACCCAAGAATAAATCATTTACCTCGGATAAAAACAGGGAAACGCTACCATCAAACAACTCCAAAATAGTTGCAGCAATGATATTTAACCAGGAAGGATGACCTTGATAAAGGGCGATCAAGTCTGACCATTTTTCCTCATCGACTAATCCTTTTTGTTGAAAAATTTCTGCGGCTTGTTGTCCTAACCCTTTGAGGTGTAAGCTTCGGGTGGAGAGGTTCTCGGCTTCTAAATTCGCGAGTTCTTTGGGTTTTTCCCAACTGAGGAGGATTAAACAACTCTGATGAGAGGATGTGGCAATTTGTTTAAAAAATTTGCCATAATCTTCATAGCCTGCTAAATATTGACCTGCTAATTGACTGCTACTAAAAATATTCTGTACGTCATCAAGAATTACTAGACAGCGAGAAGATCGGAAATAATCGATGATTGTGGGTAATGGGAGTTGTTGCGATCGCCCAAAAAATTGCTTGAGTTCGGTTTGGACGGTTGAAAGTGCGGGTGTGTGGGTGAGGCTTAACCAAATAATATAATCAAATTCGGTTTTAGTTTGTTCGATGAGTTTGAGGGCGATCGCGCTTTTGCCAATTCCACTTAAGCCGTAGATGGTAATTAAGCGGGTGTGGGCTTGTAAAATCCATTCTGTGAGGGTGGAGAGTGCGGAAGTGCGATCGTAAAAGTAAGGGAGTTCGGGTGCGTCTGTTAAATCGATTATGGGCGATCGGGCTTGATTTTGGGGAGATTCAGGGGGAAAGGGCGATCGCTGCTTGGCCTCTTCTGCATCTTGCCTTTTTTCTCCACAGATATTGATATGAGTTCTATTAATTTTACTATTAACAATCTGTGAAGAGTTACCAAAATTGTAAATACTAGATACTGCTTTGCTTTCTAAAATAGAGCGAACATTAGATTGTTTAATATCGTCTCCCAATATGTCAGAAAGCATCTTCCATAATTTCCTAGAAACTTGTTTAATATGATCTTCACTACGATTGCACTTTTTAGCTATCTTATGATATTTCTCCCCCTCCCAAACTTCTTTTAAGATAGAGCTTTGTAATGAATCAATATGTTTTCCCGTCTTCACAAATACTTGCTCGTCAGTCCATTGTAAAACCTCTTGGATGTCCATACCTAAAAGGGGGTTGAGTTTTGACCATCACACTATATCACACTTTATAACACCTGGAAAACTAAATAACACTTTTTCTTCTTAATAAATTTTTTAAAAAAAGGTAACTGTACACCAAATAACACTTTTATGAATAGCCAAAAATACATTTTCATATTAAATTATGATCGGGAGAGATATAAGGAATATAGTAGAAGTTTATAAGTTATCAAATGCTCTGGAGGAAATATGACACCGTTTAACTGGTTTGCCAAAGACGCCTCTCAAGGAGAGCAGAAACTCACTTCTGGGGATGTGCAGCGGATAGTTGGCGAATTTAATAAATGTTTGCCACGCATTCTGGGGACATCTGAAGTTTTAGAGGAGATAACCTTTGAGGAAGCTATAAGTTATTTCCAGAGCGATCGTCCAGGAACTCCTAATTTAAAAAAAGGAGCAATTATTCGCCAAGAGCATGCCGAAGGGCAAATTTTAGGACAGGTGTTTTTAGACGAAAAGAATAACCTTGTTTGTCATTCAAATGGAATACCTTATGGTCGTCAGTTGATTGCCAAAAAGCTAGACCAAAAATTAACTGATGTCTTGGGCGCTCAAGAATTAGTGGCCATTGAGTTGAAGGCTAAAGAATCTGGTGAATCTCAGCTTACTGAAGAACCTACTCAAAAATCGCGGATTGTAAAAGTTTCTAAGATAGTTAGTATCATTATTTGGTCGATTATAATTCTAATTGTATTCATCCCGTTACTGGGACGATTAGTTATGAGTCAGGCTTTAGCGGCAGAATTAACCTCTCATCCCTCCCTAGAAGTTACTCAATCTATAGTGGCCTTTGGTGGAAGAGAAGAAGCTTTCAAAAA
Organism: Microcoleus sp. AT8-A3; assembly: GCF_036705675.1. Lineage (NCBI taxonomy): Bacteria > Bacillati > Cyanobacteriota > Cyanophyceae > Oscillatoriales > Microcoleaceae > Microcoleus > Microcoleus sp. AT8-A3. Next base: position 8,457 of record NZ_JAUBVD010000100.1, on the reverse strand, counting down.
AGCTGTGAACAGTGCCAATCAAAGTGCTAAACAATATGCTAACAATGAATTGAATCGGTGGGAAGCTGATTTAATAAATCGAATTGATACGGATTTTTTAAATTGGTATTTTAATTATTTTAATCAGAAACAGCAAGAATTTGGTGTTCTTTTTCAATATATAGGCGAGAATGTTATGAATGGGTTTAATCCGACTATAGTCAATGAAAAGATTGCCAAAAGCATAAATGACAATATTCAAAGAGAATTTTCGAGGAGAGTATTGCAAGCAAATTCAGCAGAGATGAAATTTCATACAATAGTAATTGATACAGCTAATTTTTATATTGAACAATTATCTAAGGAGTTTGATGATGTACCAAAAATGTATACAATTCCCCAATCCGACTGGGCTAAATATTTAGAAGGTATAAATTTTAGGCTACAAAATGAACGAGGAGATGAAGTATCTTTAGTAAGATTTGTAGGTGCTGCTGGGACTGCTAAAATTACGGCTACAATTGCTGCTAAAGCAGGTAGTAAAGCTGTAGCTGCTCTTTCTGCGAAACTAGGAAGTATGATTGAGCCTACCCTTGCCATAGGTTTAATCGCTTGGGATTATTGGGATTATACGCAAGGAGTTAAAGAAGACAAGCCCCGTTTGCGTGAAGATTTAGTCAACTCTTTACATGACATTAAAAAATCTATTTTGAGCGAGCCAGAACATAGTGTAATGTGGGTGGTCAATGAATTAGAGGAACAAATTAAAAACAATGTTTGGCAGGCGAAATTTCCGGCTTAAAAGTTTAGAATTGATATGCTTTCTATCTAGATAGCAGTTTTACGCTGCGTCAGGCAAAATAAATCTCCAATTGGAGAAGAGGACTTGCCATGACGCACTGTTATCTGCACATTTAACTAGCGAGGCCCAGCTTCTATAGCAGAATTAGCTATTTGAACAAGCGTTTCCTCACGCCCATTCTTCATCGTTACTCGATACAAAACGCCTTGATACTGCCACTCCACTAAGGCCGTGCAGTAAGCACCGCAGCCATTAGAAAAAACTCCTTGTGTTCTGCCGGCTAATTGAATGGTTTTGAATTCACTCCTGAATCCTCTAGGGGGCGGTTGGGCTGGTTCTCCACCTCTTTCTGCTGAGATACTCCCGATATAGCAAGGCGTACTGCTGCAATTAGGTATGTGGCCCATTTCAACACTATAGCCATTTGTTTCTACTCGGTTTTTTAAGTAAATTTTTTCTGAGAATGGAAGCTGACTGGGGAGAAAAATTGGTACTCTCGTCTTACCTTGAATCTGCGATACAATTTCACGAACTGGAAAAGAAATACTCGATCGCGAATTACCACTTTCAGAATTAGCAGACTGAGGGCGAAACCCTTGCACAAAATTAGTCCACCGCTGAATTTTATTACCAGTAATATCTAAAATTGGAATAGAACGAGTCCTCGATATGGGCCGCCCAGCCTCCCCCTGAGAATATTCGATCGCAGTACGCTCTGGTTTCCCTAAACCATAAGTATTAGCAATATCGCTAGCCAACTGACAGTTTATTCTGAATTGCCCCATATCAATTTTACCATTTCCGGCGCGGTAGTACCAAGTTCTACCGCCAGCGTTGGGTATCTCCTGACAGTCCGAATATGTCACCTCAAACATCTTCGCAATATGCACGTCATAGAGGCGCAATTGACCCCCATAAGCAGATTTTGTGGTATTGGTTTCTGACACCGTAAGGGTATAAGTTCCTTCCGCGTGTTGTAACCTCATGGGAACTTGTGTTTGAGCGATCGCTCTCGGTATCCCCTGAATTTGGGTTACTGCTCCCCAACTCAAAGTAACAAACCCCAAACTTGTTAGTAATAATTGTTTTGTAACTTTCATTTGTCCCTTAAAAGCTAGAGGATATTTACAGCCTATCTTCAATATAAGTTAAAGCCACGTTAATTTGTTCCTCTGTAAGCTCAAACAATCCCCTGATAAACTTAGGCGGATATTGAGCCGTCACATAGTCCATGATGTCGTAGATGGTGATGCGGGTACCTGCGATCGCTAGTCCTCTTTCTGTACGGATGATAGATGTTTGTTCGTTAGGTATGCTTGTCATTTTTATAGCCTCCTAGAAGTTATTTTTATATTACTAGCTTATTCCGTGGAATTTTGAGATAAATTAACTCTATTATACTTTGCGATCGCTCTCTGAGGACGAGCGCGGGAATTACGCGAGCGCTCCTTCCACAAATAAACGTATTAACCAATTACTGAATTTTACAGCGACATCTGTGTGAGGACGCAAAGCTTGACTTGTAATTGCCTTTCCCAAAGGATAACCAGGTTCATCATGCCAAGCAAGATATGTATGAATCACTGCTTTACTACGATGCACGTCTTTGAATGTTGTTACTTTACTATCCTGTGCCTGTTCAACACATTCTCGTGCAAATGTCAAAGATGCTGGTTCTGCAAGTTCAGCACAAAAGTCTTCTAACATACCAGAATCTTGATTATTAGGCATCAGCCAAAACCCCAGTTTAGGTTCATCTGAAGAAGGCTCGACTACCGTTCCATCAGCATCAGGTTTGTTCGGTAACGTATAGTTGTAATGTTGTAACTTGCCTTTTATACTTTGCCATCTGCCTTCAAGAGAAGGCTTGTCAGCATCAAGCATAACTCCTATTACTTGAGGAGGATTAGGACGTATAATCAGCGCATTTAGTCGCTTCAAAACCCCGATATCTGAACCGCATTGATAGATGCCGAAAGTCTTAGGAACATTATGAGCTTTGCATAAAGCCATCACCACATGGCAATCATTATCTCCTTCAACAAGTAAAACTCTATCTGTATCTTGCTTGCAAACACTATCCTTCTCAGACACCTCGCTTGTATTACTCATCGTACTTCAACATCCATGTCAATAGAATCACTCAGGGTCTCAGATGTATATTCTGTTGCTTTTATCGATTCATTTTTGGCATCCAATCTGAAGAAAGCACCCAGGGTAGGATAGTTATTCCAGGCTTGGTAGAAACCCTTGATACAATCGCGGCTGTGAGTTGTTGCAAAAATTTGAACATTAAGTCTCTCCGATATCTGAAAAACAATATCCCAAACTTTCGGTTGCACGCTCCAGTGCAATCCATTTTCAAATTCATCAATTAATAGAAGTCCATTTCGAGCATTCACAAGTGCAACAATTATATGAAACAAACGAGTCATACCATCTCCCATGCTCTTGAGAGGTAATGGTTCGTCTATGCCTTTAATTTTTACTAAAGGAACACGGTTGTCACTTGCAGTACCTATACTAAAGTCCTCTACAAAAGCGACTCCAGTAACTCGCTCGTCAATTAAACGAAGCGCAGAAATAACCTCCGACTCTAAATCTGTCAAGCTCGTTAAATCCCAAAGAGCAGCTAATTTTCGATTAGGCATATTTGCTGTATAAACAATCTGCCACGTGTATTTTAACTCTGATTCCTGCCTTTCATAAAAAATTCTAGAGCTACGTCGAATGTCTCTGATATTTCTATCTAATCTGAAAATTCTTCTAGTTCTTTCGCCTTCTTCTGCTACGAGAAAAACTTCAACATTAGATATATCTTCGTCAAACTCCACATCAGAGATGCGAATTTTCCTGATTGTGCCTTCGTCATCATTTTTATTCTGGTATGCGCCAGCGCCGATCCGGAGTTTTATGTTTGAAGAAACTTCTCCAAGAGAAATCCCATCTCCTCCTATGCTGGGCAATTTATGCCCAAAGAATAGATGCCGCACAGGATTACTGATAAAATTTTGGGAATGTGGCTGAGCTTCGCTAAACCAAGTCTCTTGCCTAGACTCTACAAGTTCAAGCATGACGGTAGCAGAAGCGTTGCTGGCATATAGTTCTACTGCTTCAAGAAATGTACTCTTTCCTGAATTATTCTTGCCAACAATCAGGTTGACACGACCCAGATTTTTAACTTCAAGGTGTTTAAATAGTCTAAAGTTGTGTATCTGAAATGACTCCAGCATACAAGATTCCTATAAGTTTTTATAACTAGCTTATATCATATTTGCTTAAAAAGCCAGTTTCTGAAATAACTCGGCAATCGGGAGAGTAAAACCGGGGACGATTTCTTCCCCATCGAGGGAGTTAACGGACTTAAGCAGGCGATCGGGTTCTTGGGACGATCGATAAACTAACACATACTGTTCTTGAGGATGAATCACCCAGACTAAACGCGCCCCATTCTCGAAATATTCTACGAGTTTGTCGTGAATTTCTGCCACTGTATTGCTAGGAGAAAGGATTTCTACGGCCAGATCCGGCGCACCTTCTAGGAAGCCATCGGGGAGCTCATCTAGCCCTTGCAGGCGTTCTTTTGCCATGAAGGAAACATCGGGCGATCGCTTGTTTCCTGATTTCATCTTAAAAGCAGTGCTGGAGTCGAACATCGCGCCTAGCTTTTGAATGTGGACATACCCACCGAGCAAAATCATCAAGATACTGCAAATATAACCGTGTTTTGCACCCGAATTCCCCATGTCAATTAGTTCTCCATTCACAATTTCATAGCGGTGTCCATCTCGGTTGAGTGCCATGAATTCTGCATCAGTCCAGATTTTTTTATCTGCAGGTGTTTCAACTTGGTTTTCAGTGAGGTTTGACCTTTGGTTTTGAATTAGAGTAGCCATCGCTTTTTCCTAAAATTATATTTCTCGTTCAATAGAATCCATTTCAAAGTCTAAAAAATCGCCATTAAAAATTAATGTGGCGATAGACTTCAGACATCCGAAGTTCTATATTTAAACTGTGCAGGACGATCGCCCGATCGACCCGATCGCAAACTTGCCATTGCCAACGATCGCTACTTGGGCGATCGCCATTATAATATTGCTCAATATAGGGTTCAGCTTGACTAACCAGCAAATATTCACAAAAACTAGCAAGAGAGCGATATTTTCTGAACTTTTCACCTCGATCGTAGCCTTCAGTAGAGGGGGAAAGAACCTCCACAATCAGTAAAGGATTGAGAATTTCATCCGTGCGATCGCCATTGAATTCCGGTTCGCCATCAATTACCATAACATCAGGATAAGTTCCATGATTGAAGCTAGGAATCCAAATTCGTAAGTCTCCGTTGTAGGTTTGAAAATTTGTGTCTCGCACAGCCACGTTAAGAAAAGTCGTAATGTCTACGGCAATACGGCTGTGAGCAGGGGAACCTCCTGGCATAGCGATAATCTCTCCGTTACAGTATTCGTGACGTTCTTCGGCTGTTTCCTCGATCGCCCGGTATTCATCTGGAGTAAAGCGAGTCTTTGTCGCATCGGGAAGATTTGGCGGGTTGGTTTGAGTAATAACCACGATCGCACCTCCTAAATAATTAGACCTTAAATAATTATGGCTGGCAGCTAGATAATTGTCTCAACGCACAGGCGATCGCTTTTTGAGCAAATAAATAATATGGGCGATCGCACAATCTCCTGACATCGCGTTCTCAAAGTTGAGATCCTTCGTGGCTCCGCTGCACCGCAGTATTTGACTGCTGGCGCTGTGCAATTTTGATTAACATCCTCAATGCGTCATTCACTGCTGCATCATTAGGAAAAGCTTGGGCAATATCGGGGTCTAAAAGCACCAAGTTTGTCCCTGCACGATATTGCTCAACATACTTGCCTTTAACACCTCCTTTCATCTGAGCAAAGTCATACTCAGCAAGTAATTCGTCTTCCATTTCGTTCTCAATATCCTTCTTCATAAAACCTCTGCTCCTGGCGGGTAGCTTTTCTGGCACTGATGATTCTTACTTTTTCTCCTCGATCGGTGTGTGCAACAATTAAAAGTTGTCCATACCTGGATATACCAATAATAACGTACCGGCTTTCTCCGATGGAATGCTGAGGATCGGGAAAAGTTACAGATAGCGGGTCAATCGATTTTAGATTTTAGATTTTAGATTTTAGAGGCGACCCCACGGATAAATGCGGGGGGCTTGAGGATTTTCGATTTTCGATTTGGGATTGATTCCACGGATAAATCACGTGGCGGGTAGCATCAAGAAATTCGTGGTCATTAAATATGGTTGTGGCTTCTTGAAAGGAAACACCATGCTTCTCAACATTTAGTGTCGCTTTGTCTGGATTCCATTCAAATTCCATAAAAAAGTCTCCATGCCTTTTTCCGCTTCTGCTTCACCACCGCTAAATTCTCGCTTTCCTTTTAGTTTTAACACTCAATTGCTTAGTAAGCGATGTATAATAATGCAAAGCAAAAAGCAGATTAATTCCAAAAAACACCAAAGTTAAAACAAATGTAAAAAAAGACGTAAACGACAGCCGGGAAGTCATCGTAAACATCGCCAAAATGATTGAGCAAAGCCCAAAACCGGAAGCAAAAGAACTTAAAAGCAGCAACCGCACCTTAGACATAGTTTAATTTAAAGATTATCAGTAAAATACACTCTTGGCATCTACAGAGGAGTGCCAAATGATACTTATTACTATATAGCGGAATTGCTCAGTTCCGCCAAGGGCAAAACGACTCTTTTCCTAAAAAGGTTTGAATTATAGAGAACAATACAGCCCGCGCTCTTGTAAACTCCTGTTGCTCGACTTAATATCAATCACAGGAATTCCCCAGCCTTCGCGATTATTCCACCTTTCGCCGTACAGTCACCGCAGCCGCAATCGGGCTGACAGCAAAGTATTCGCTTCCAAAACCGCGCTTTCCCTGGGATTCCAAACATTGCCAAAATCCACAAACGCCGTCACCTGCAAAACTCCTTGGTTGTCGCGGGTGCGCTTGCATCGGATACCGCAACTCGGCTGAATCACAAATCCCGCTATCGGCCAGCAAAGCCTCCTGACCAGGAATTTCAAAGGTGGTACCCGCCACGTGATTTATCCGTGGAATCAATCGAAAATCGAAAATCGAAAATCCTCAAGAAAGAGCATTTATCCGTGGGGTCGCCTCTAAAATCTAAAATCTAAAATCTAAAATCTAAAATCGATTGACGGTAGCCCCGCAATGTGTCTGAGTCCCCTATACCCAATGGTTCGATCGACAAAAGCTCTGCCCCAGCCAATTTCACACCCGATCGCACCAGCAGCAGCTTCTCAGGAACCCACAACCGCACGTACTGCAATTGACAAGCGAATTTCAAAGGTGGTACCCGCCACGTGATTTATTCCGTGGAATCAATCCAAAATCTAAAATCTAAAATCCTCAAGCCCCCAAATTTATCCGTGGGGTCAATCCAAAATCTAAAATCTAAAATCTAAAATCGAATGACCCCGCCAAATCAAAAATCGACTGTCAGGGCTGCTGCTGCTCACCGTAGCGCCAAATGCTGCCACTCCCTGACAAAAGTGCGATCGCCCCGCCAAGACATCTCTCTCCCCTCTGAGTAAAATCCTGAAACAGCCTCAGCACCGCAACCCGATTTCTGCCCCGATTATCTGCTTCCGGCGACAACGGAAAATCCTTTCCCAGCAAAGATGTATCGCTTTCTCGCCTGCTGGTACCGATACCGATCGCGATTTCTCTTCTCGGATTTTGCACGATCGGCTCGCGGTAAGTCAACTGCCAACTACTTCAAATCGATCGACTTTTATCGTACCCGCAATCTTAGCAATTATGCAGGCTGTGTCGGTGGGGGAACAGCAGGCGGCAAAAGCTGTTCGGCTGAAAGCAAGGGCGCTGGCGGCGCGGGTTATGGGAGAGGAGCCGGATTTGGCCGTCGCGGGTTGGGAATCGGAAATTCGTGTCTGTTTTCTCCTCGGTTCGGCAATGGAGGGAGAGTTTCTGGGGCCTCACTTTGGGTCAATTGATCGAACTCCGGGATGCTATTTTCTTGCTCTGTAGTGTCTTTATCTAATTCTGAACCCGAGTATAAATCACGAAGCCGATCGCGATCGTCTGCTGTTTCTTGATCTAGTTTGAATTGAGACGGTAAATGATCATGCAAAATTGGCGCTTGCACCCCTGAGTCGGTAGCAACCATCGACTCGCCAAGACTTAGAGCTGATAGGAGTGCGGGGCAAATAGCTGCAATTGAAAAACCAAGTGCTAATGCCTTGAAAAACTTGATTTTACAAAAGCCTCTAGAAAATTGCACGGGCATGACAGATTAGCCATATTTGATAGTTATTTACACTTACGATCGGGCGCAGCCGACGCAATTGCAAGGAATAAAATTACTCTATCACTTTTTAAACAATTAATTCCTTAACTCAATATAAAGATAGTTGACAGCAACTCTAGTTTGTGTAATTCACAATTACTGAAAAAACTCTAACCGAAAGCATCGAGGATACCCGCCACGTCATTCATCCGTCCAGAAATAAAAAACCTGTATCCGATGAAACTTGCCCCCGAAATTTATCCGTGGGGCCAATGCTTCAATTCTAAAATCTAAAATCTAAAATCTAAAATCTAAAATCTAAAATCTAAAATCTAAAATCTAAAATCTA
>NZ_JAUBVD010000099.1:0-12696 GCF_036705675.1 Microcoleus sp. AT8-A3 | reverse complement strand
GATCGGACGATCGTCCGATCGCGCTCGACTATTATAATTTACTTGGGGACAATTAATCCACCCTGCTATTTTTCGGAAAATGCGGAAGAGCGATCGGGAGCATCTCACTTTTGCAGCCAAAGTAGAAATCTAAGTTTTGAGGGAGTAGGCAGAAGGAAAGAGGAAGAAGGAAGGAGCCAGAAGAAGTGTTTTTACCAATATGAGATGCTCCCGATCGATCGCCCTTTCTAAGGACAATTCAGAAAGGATCTCGCTCACTTCTCCCCTATAATTCCAATCAATCCCTCTTTCAAAGACTGGATATCTACATCTTGAAGCCTTCCCAATTTTTTGAGAATCAGTTGCATCTCAATTGTCGTAATAACTGGCTTAATCATAAAAGCTTTTAAAAGCCCAGCCGATCGCCAATCTGTGATGATAATATCACAGACTTTTGGGCTAATGCTAACTTGGCTAGTTATACCCATAAGAATGCGATCGGGATATTCTGCATTATAAACGTCAGAACTAATAACAACTGCTGGACGTTTTTTAGTGGTAGTTTGATCTGTAAAAGGAAACGGAACTAAAACCACGTCACCAAAATTATAACTCGTCATACTCCGCGTCCTCTGGGTTATCCCAAATTTTAGCAAAAGCTGCTTCTGAGAGTTTAGTTGCAGTATAAACGAGAAGACGATCTTCACTTCGCGTTAAAAGGAAATCGATAAAATCTTCTAATACCGTAATTTTATCGGGCGGTAAACTACGGATTTTTTCCATCAGCTTTGTTTCCTGGTTTGGGGCGACACTCATGTTATCTCTCACTTCTTAATGTTAAATCAGCATATATTGTAAAAATACTAGAAAACTCCCTGAAGTTATTTGGCTCACAAACTGTTTAGAGTTACCACTATTTTTATGATAACATACATTCGTAGATAGTGCAAAAAAACTAGCAAGTATTAATAACGCCATATTCACCGATAAACTATGAAAAAAATCATCATTGGCATCATGGGCCCCGGCGAAAGTGCCGCATCAACTGACTTAGAAAACGCCTATCAACTCGGGCAACTCATCGCCGAAGCAGGGTGGATATTGCTAACTGGCGGCAGAAATGTCGGCGTCATGGATGCCGCCAACAAAGGAGCAAAATCAGCTAACGGTTTAACAGTCGGCATCCTTCCGGGGAATGACACTCGCGGCATTTCTGAATCTGTAGATATTGCGATCGTCACCGATATGGGAAACGCCAGAAATAACATTAACGTTCTTTCTTCAGATGTAATAATTGCCTGCGGTACGGGCACGGGCACTGCTTCGGAAATCGCCCTCGCCCTCAAAGCTAACAAACAAGTTATATTGTTAAATCACAGCGCCGAAAGTCAAGTTTTTTTTAAATGTTTAGCACAATTTAACATCTTTGTGGTAAACAATGCTGTAGAGGCTATGAATCAAGCTCGCGAAATCCTAGCAAATTCAAGATGAAATCCAAGATGAGAGTAAGCAAATTCAACTTTTGTGCGATCGGCATTTTCCTGACTTTGGGGATTTTCGTCAGTACCAAAGCAGACGGAAGAATTGCACAGTTCAGTTTCAACAACAAATCCACTCAAAAATTAGCACAAACCCTCCCTCCTCCTCCCCCTTTCGCACAGCCTGTTACCGAACAAGAAGCGCCACCTATTCGCAGCGAATCCGTGCCGGATCAAATAGCTTTAGCAACCCATTTGCAGACCATCAAAGCTAGAATGTACGGTGCTTACTGGTGTCCTCACTGTCACACGCAACAAGAACTTTTCGGCAAAGAAGCATTTACCGCAATTACTTACATTGAGTGCGATCCCAGAGGCAAAGATGCTCAACCGGATTTGTGCAAAGCTGCCAATATTAAAGCTTATCCCACTTGGGAAATTCGGGGGAAATATTACACGGGGCGGCAATCTTTGGAAAAACTGGCTATTTTATCCGGTTATAAAGGCAGCAGCAATTTTCTGCCACCGGTTCCCTCTCCTTAAAAATATCTAAATTAGTTCACACTTGCACTCGCCCACTAAGAAACCGGGTTTTTGAACCGAGATTGACTGTTTTCAGCAATTATTTTGGTAAAAAACCCGGTTTCTCGCCACCCGTGCGTGCAAGAGTATAAATGTAGGGTACCCACGGCGCACCTAAAATTATGATTTTTATGAATCCAACTTCTGAATAATCTGAATTGACATCACAGCGAGCTGGTTATTTAATGGTAATTAGGCGGACAGATATATGTCAATTTCAGACTAGCAGTTATTCAGGAGACTGAAGCGATGCAGTTACAATTTAGCAATAAACAAATAATCTGGAGCAGTTTGCTGTGCTTTTCGGCAATTGCATTTCCCCTAACAAGCCAAGCTATAACAGTACAAGAAGTACCGAATCCCCGTCAAGTAAATAACACTTGGGTAACGGACAAGGCAAACATTCTCAGCAACAGCACCGAAACTCAGCTAAATCAAATGATTTCGGATTTAGAGGCGAAAAATGGCTCAGAAATCGCTGTTGTGACAGTGACTGGTACTAAACCATCGGCGACACCAAAAGCATTTGCTACAGAACTATTTAACTTTTGGGGTATTGGCAAGAAAGGTAAAAATAACGGAGTTTTATTGTTGATTTCTTCGGGGGAACGCCGCGTTCAAATTGAAACAGGTTCTGGCATTCAAAGCATTTTGCCGGATGCTAAAGCAGTGGGCATTATTCAAGCCGAAATTACGCCCCGATTTAAACAGCAGGACTTTGACGGGGGCACATTAGCCGGGACAAAGGCGTTAGTAAATGTTTTACAAACTCCGACGGTAAATGCTCAATCTCAAACCACGCTACCTTTGGCTCCAATCGTACCATCTCAAGGGGTGAAACCGTCACCAACACCTAGTCAATCGCCAGTTATTAGCAATAGTACCTCCACAGGTGAAGATTCATCGAATTCAATCTATGACTTACTTGGGTTCTTATTCATAGCATTTATACCTTGCTTCATTATCTTCAGGATATTTGGCAGCTTATTTTCTGGGAAATCTCCTTTCCCCTCCCGCAGCCGTTATCAGGGCAATAACCGCAGTGACTATAGCAGTAGCGACTCCGGGGGTAGCTTTGGCGGGGGCGAGTCTAGTGGTGGGGGTGGCGGTGGGGATTGGTAATTCGGGAAGCGAGGTAGAAACCGAGTTTTTTTAGCAGGAATTAGTCCCCCTCTGCGGGTAAGAAAGTTTGTATAGTTGCGCTTTCAACCGCCAAACTCGCGATGGAGTAGCTAGCTAAAATACTCTTCAACAATTTTCAAAATCCGCGAGGCGGCCAAACCGTCCCCAAAGGGATTAATTGCCATTGCCATTGCGTTGTATGCTTCCGCATTGCTCAGCAATTCTGCCGCTGCTGCTGTAATTATATCAGAATTAGTACCAACGAGTTTAGCAGTACCTGCAGAAATTGCTTCTGGTCTTTCTGTGGTTTCTCGTAATACTAAAACTGGTTTGCCCAAACTAGGTGCTTCTTCTTGCAAGCCGCCGGAATCAGTTAAAATTAAATGACATCTCTGAATTGCTCCTACTAATTCTGCGTAATCTAAAGGTTCAGTTAAAAAGACTCTCGGATGGTCGCCCAAAAGAGCTTTTAAAGGTTCTCTGACTGTGGGATTTCGGTGTAGAGGTAAGAGCAAGGCTGTATCGGGAAACTTATCTAAGATTTGGAGAAATGCCCGCGCAATTCCTGCTAATGGTTCTCCCCAATTTTCGCGGCGGTGAACTGTTGCTAAGATAGTGCGATATTTGCTCCAATCTAAATTGGGAATGTTGCATTCTGGTTGGCGTTTGGCGACAGAAAGCAAGGCATCGATTACTGTGTTGCCTGTACGGTGAATTTCTCCCAAAACGCCCGATCGCCCTAAATTCTCTTGAGCCAGCTCTGTCGGGGCAAAATGCAGCCGTGTGAGCTGAGATATCAACCGTCGGTTAGCCTCTTCGGGGTAAGGATTGAACACGTCGTCTGTCCGCAATCCCGCTTCTACGTGACCTACGGGTATTTTCTGGTAAAATGCAGCTAAAGCAGCGGCAAACGCTGTGGTTGTATCGCCCTGTACTAACACGATTTGGGGCTGCAATTCTTTAAACAAGGCTTCCAAACCCTGCAAACTCCGGGATGTAATATCCGTCAAGGTTTGCTGGTGCTGCATAATTGCTAAATCCCGATCGGCTTTTAGATCGAACATTCGCATTACTTGCTCGACCATTTCTCGGTGCTGACCGGTTAAAATTACTTGGGTGTCAAAGGTTGGCGAATTTTTGAACAGTTGAATTACTGGGGCTAGTTTAATCGCTTCCGGGCGAGTTCCTAAGACGATGCAAACGCGGTGTGTGGCTTCGGGCATGGTAAAATTGGGTAGTTGAGATTTGCGAGGCTCTTAAAGGCTGAAGATTTTAGAGCTGGTTTGAATCTTTGGTTAACAAGATTTATTTTTTTATGAACCGCAGAGGGCGCAGAGGGCGCAGAGGAGGGAGAGAAGAGAGATAGAAAGTGGTTTGACGTTGGGTGGGGGCGGGTTTTTGAGATTGTGAGTTTTAGCCAATTATTGTCGGTGAAACCCGCCCCTACAGGATTATTGATATTAGTACATTTTTGTTAATTGCTTATGCCCTATCGTTACATTCTATTTTACAAACCCTATGATGTTTTAACTCAATTCACTGACAATTCAGGGGAAGTTAAACGCAGAACCCTGAAAGATTATATTCCTATTCCTAACATTTATGCAGTAGGAAGGCTCGATCGCGATAGTGAAGGTTTGTTGCTGCTAACCGATGATGGACAAATGCAGCACCGCCTCAGTGACCCGAAATTCGCTCACCCCCGCACTTACTGGGTGCAGGTGGAACGAATTCCTGATACAGGTGCGATCGCTGCTTTGCAGACAGGTGTCACAATTCAAGATTATCGGACTCGATCGGCAAAAGTGCAATTATTGTTAGAAGAACCCGCTTTGCCGCCCCGCGAACCGCCGATTCGATTTCGCAAAAACGTGCCGACAGCTTGGCTGGAAATGACTCTGACAGAAGGCCGCAACCGTCAAGTGCGCCGGATGACCGCAGCAGTAGGGTTTCCGACGCTGCGGCTGGTCAGATGTGCGATCGGGCATTTGCGTCTGGAAGGCCTCAAACCCGGTGAATGGCGCGAATTAACTCAAGCCGATTTTAGATTTTAGATTTTGGATTTTAGATTGGGGAATTACAGTCAACCGCCTTGACATTTAGGACATTCTTGATATCTGAAACTATGACTGCGACTGCATTTCCCTTCTTCCTTCTTCCGACTTCCTGATATCCGTTACATCCGTTACATCCGTTACACAATCCGTTGCCGAACTTCCTTCTTCCTTCTGCTTACTTTCGAGGGGGCAAAATAAAACTCTCGTTTCCATCCCGATCTTTTTGCACCTGAGCTCCCAACTTGACAAGAGCTTGTCTCGCCCTTTGACGCACCAACTTATCAGTTGTTTGAGCATAAACCGTGCTCCAAGCAGTAAACCGCACCGGCACGCTATCGGGATCTCGGCGCAAAAACTCAGCAGTTGCTCGAAACCTCGGCGCCAATGAAGCTCCTTCTGGGGTTCCTTCCACCCAATCAGCGGCCATTTCGTGGGAGCGAATTGACTCGGGAATATCCCCCAACAGCAGCAACTCATCAATACCTTTCGTTCGCCACACTATCCACGATTGGGAATGAAGTTGGGGCGAAAGGGCAAGGGCCCTAGTACCACGCTCTATAAAGTTAACAGCAGTTTCAGGGTTTCCTTGATAAAAAGAAATAGCTGTGGAGAGAAACAGGTAGATGTCAGCCCACCGCGGGTCGCGCTGCGTAACTATGTCAAAATAATCTTGGCTCAGATTGTAGCCCGTCACATCTCGCGCTTCGTCGTCGCCAAAATACTGCAAAAATTTGAGAAATGTCCAATCTGCAATTAAATTATCAAATCCAAAACTAGGGATAGTTTTGAGCATTCTCAGCCGCAGGGCTTCTTGCTGCGCTTCTTGCTGTGCGGCTCGCTTGAAACTGGCAGCGGATATTCCAGAGGGCGGGTTTTGCCCCTGAACGCCAACTGGGGACATTCCGCCTAACTGCCCGCTAGACTGCATGGCGACGACCCCCGCCAGCGCTGCTAGACCAATAACTCCATTAAGGAGCAGGCTCAACCACTTACGCGAAAATTGTTCGATTTTAGCTTCCACGGCACTTTATAAATCCAAGTTTTAAATTAAGTTTATTGAAAGAGAGTAATAATTGGTTGGCGATCGACTATGAATCTCGTTAGACTGTCCAAAGGGATGGTGGAGCCTCCACACAATAGTTTAAGTAGTAGTGTGAGATTTTTTAGCAATATAAAATCTCAAATCAAAAATCTAAAATCGAATTGAGCCAAATTCAATGAATCAAGCCCGCAAACGCTTTTCTAAGTTACAGGCAGCCCTGTTCAGTGGGGCGATGGCAACAACCGCTTCGATATCTTTACTCGTTCCCGGCCTGAGCCAATCAGTCCGCGCCGAACTTCAAGATAGCCCCAAAGCTGTCTTAGATGAAGCTTGGCAAATTGTGAACCGAGACTATGTTGATGGCAGCTTTAACAAGATTGACTGGCAAGTAACCCGCCAAGAACTGCTGAGCAAAAATTATACCTCTCGCGAAGCTGCCTACACGGCCCTCCGCAAAGCCCTAGAGAAATTAAACGACCCCTACACCCGCTTCATGGACCCGAAGCAGTACGAAGCGCTGACGAATCAAACCTCTGGGGAACTGACAGGGGTGGGGATGAGGCTGGAAGAAGACGAGAAAACGAAAGCGATTAGGGTAGTCGAGCCGATGGAAAATTCCCCGGCCCTGAAGGCAGGGATTCTAGCGGGCGATACGATTTTGGTGATTGACGGCAAAACTACCAAAGGCATGACTGTCTCGGATGCGGCTCAGATAATTCGGGGCGATGAAGGCACGAAAGTCACGCTGCGGATTGCTCGTGAGGGCAAAAGTGAATTTGACATCACTCTGACTAGGGCGAGAATTGAGGTAGCAGCGGTTCGCTACAGCCTCAAGAATGAAGGCGGTCAGAATGTCGGTTACATCCGTTTACAAGAGTTTAGCTCCCACGCGGGCGAACAAATGCAGGCGGCGATTAAAAAGCTCACGGCTCAGAAAGCTGACGCTTTTGTGTTGGATTTGCGGGGGAATCCCGGCGGGTTGCTGCGAGTGAGTATTGATATCGCTCGGATGTGGATGGATACAGGGGCGATCGTCCGCACAGTCGATCGCACGGGCGATTCTCAGGAAATGAAGGCAAATCGCACTGCGCTCACTGACAAGCCTTTGGTGGTGCTCGTGGACGACAACTCGGCCAGCGCCAGCGAGATTTTGGCCGGTGCTCTGAAGGATAATAAGCGCGCAACTGTGATCGGCGGCCAAACTTTTGGCAAAGCTTTGGTGCAGTCGGTGCATTCTTTGGCTGATGGTTCGGGATTGGCGGTGACGATCGCTCACTACTATACTCCCAACGGTACGGATATCAGCCAGAAGGGGGTTACTCCCGATGTTAAGGTGGAAGTCACCGACGAACAAAAGTTGAAATTAGCTAACAAACCGATGTTGGTTGCGACTCAGGACGATCCTTGCTACGCGCAGGCGATCGTACTTTTGCGAACTACCGCTTCGTCTCCCCGTCCCGTTGCTGGTAATGAAGCTCTTGTTCCTCAGAAGTAGTTGAAATTAGCACTTATTAACAATTAGCTTTAAGATGAAACCCGCACCGGCGGGTTTTGTTTTTGTAGTTTAATTTAGTCTCAAATTGCTAGAAAATGGTTTGTAATAACAGCCAACTATAGCGGTTCTCAAAAAAGTGAGGTATTCGCTATGTCCTATGCCCTATGCCCTATGCCCTATGCCCTATGCCCTATGCCCATGAGTACCTCATCTTTCTGAGAAAGGCTATATTTAATCCTACTATAATACTAGCCACTAACCAAGCTACCGCTTTCAGCCAAAATGGATTCACAAACTCTCCCATTAAGCGCTGGTTCGAGGTAAACATTACCAAGGGAATTACTGCAAAGGGTAATTGCAAACTGAGAATCACTTGACTGAAAACCAGCAAATTAACCGAGATGCGTGCGATCGACTATGATTAGGTCGATCGCCAAAAATCACTCTTGTCAACGTTCCTGATTTGAGAGGTTTTTAAATTCGCGAGTTCCCTGATAACCTGATAAATCAGCTAACTCCTGCAAAGATTTTTGCCCTGGGTAAAACTTACCATTAATTTCCCAAGTAGGAGTACCCTGAATCTTGGCAGCTTCGCAAAGATCGGGGCGAGCATTTTTCCCTTGGGGATTGCACTCGATATAATTGAGAATGCGAGCCGCTTCTTTCCCAAAACTTTCCTTCTGCATCTGACAGTGATCGCAGGTAAAAGAGCTGTACATTTTAGCTCCCACTCTTTTTAAATGTTGGGCTAAAGCAATTTCTGAAGTACCAGAAGATGTTGTGGTATTCATACTTGTTTCCTTAGCTGTACCGAGATTATTGACATCGGCATAAAGAGCGAGAGAGGAAATCAGCACTAACATAGACACCAGAATTCCTATAAAAAATAGTTGCCCGATATCATCCCATTCGCGACCGATTAATGCTAAGACAAACAAGCTAGTTGCAAACAAAGCAGACGCAATACAGTAAATACAAGCTGCTTTGATATCAACAGCCAGTACATACATCAGATAGCCGCTGAAAATCGTCATAGCTGTGCTACCAGCAAATAGAAATAGTCCCGTCCAAGACTCTAACTTAGAGCGGAGACTCTTCTGTTCTGCAGGATTAACAAGTAGGGGAGCTACGGCAAAAACTATCATGCTCAAATAGCCCAAAAAACCGAACAAAGAAAGAGGCAAACCAAAGACATAGGCATAGGGACTCGAAAGCACGATATCGCAGCCTTCGATCGGACAAACTGCTGTTCCGTTGGATAACTTGACCACTGTTAGATAAGCAGTGATCGCAGCCCCTATTGAGGCAATTCCTGCCGTGATGGGACGAGAATAGCGGTGAATCCAGGGCTGAGAACGTTGACGACGCATAGTATTTTTGACCTCAAAATGTATGTTTCAATTGTGGGGTAAGGTGGGCAATGCCCGCCCTGCGAACACTCTATTTCAAAACTCTAGTCGCATTGAAAATAGCTGCTAAAGCCACCCCAACATCGGCAAAAACTGCCTCCCACATTGTAGCTAACCCAAAAGCACCAAAAGCAATAAATATGCCTTTGACTAACATGGCAAAAATGATATTTTGCCAAACAATATTGTGAGTTTTTCGGGCAATTTGGATGGCTTCAGCCACCTTGGACGGTGCATCTGCCATAATCACAACATCGGCAGTTTCGATCGCTGCATCCGAACCCAAACCCCCCATCGCTATGCCCACATCAGCCCTAGCAAGCACTGGTGCATCATTAATTCCGTCTCCAACAAAGACAATTTTATCGCCTTTTTTAGATTGACCGATCAGTTTTTCGATCGCCTCTACTTTTCCTTCGGGTAATAACTCGGCTAAGTAGGAATCTAAACCGAGCTTTCTCGCAACACTATCGGCTACAGCTTGATTATCTCCTGTGAGCATCACGATTCGCTCAACACCCAGTTTCTTGAGGTCGCGAATAGCCTGTACAGCGTCTTCCTTAAGCTCGTCAGCAATCAAAATATACCCAGCGTAGCGGTTGTCTACCGCTAAATGTACTACTGTACCTTCAGCATTGCAGAGATCGTGAGCAATATTTTCTCGGTGCAGCAAACGGTCATTTCCCGCCAGCACAATTTGATTATTTACTTTTGCTCGGATGCCGTGTCCCGCGATTTCTTCGTAATCTTTCACATCCAATGAATCTATCTTTCCGCCGTAAGCTTCCAGAATAGATTTCGCGACTGGGTGATTTGATTGAGATTCTACTTTAGCAGCTATTGCCATCAACTCTGTTTGGGAAAAACCATTTGTAGGCACAATTTGTGCTACTTTAAAAACTCCTTTTGTCAAAGTTCCTGTTTTGTCCAAAACAACTGTCTTGACTGCTGTCAGGGTATCTAAAAAAGTCGAGCCTTTAACCAAAATACCGCGTTTGGCTGCACCACCAATTCCCCCAAAGTATCCCAAAGGAATGCTAATAACCAATCCGCAAGGGCAGGAAATAACTAACAAGACTAGGGCGCGGTAAACCCATAAAAATCTGTCTGCATTAGTTGCTCCTGAAATGAACAAAGGCGGAATTAAAGCCACTGCTAGCGATGCAAATACTACAAAAGGCGTGTAGTAACTGGCAAATTTGGTGATAAATTTCTCAGTTTCAGCTTTTTTGCTTCTGGCATTTTCTACTAATTCCAGAATTCGGGATATGGAAGATTCACCGAAGAGTTTGGTAACTTTGACGGTGAGAACTCCTGTCTGGTTAATTGTTCCTGCTAAAACTGTTTCTCCAACTTTCACGGTTCGAGGTACTGATTCTCCAGTTAGTGCAGATGTGTCAATCTGAGAATTGCCGTCTATAATTTCACCGTCTAAGGGAATTTTTTCTCCCGGTTTGACAAGGATGATATCGCCGACAGCTACTGTTTCTGGTGCAACTTTTTTGATTTCGCCATTTGCCTTGAGGTTGGCGCTGTCTGGGCGAATTTCTAAAAGCGATCGGATCGATTGACGCGATCGCCCAACGGCAAATTCTTGAAAAAGTTCTCCGATTTTGAAAAACAACATCACCCCGACTGCTTCAGGGAGTTTGTGAATAGCTACAGCGCCGAGTGTTGCTATAGTCATTAAGAAATTTTCATCAAAAAATCGACCTCGCAGAATATTGCGACCCGCACTGGTTAAAACATTCCATCCGCTTAAAAGATAGGCTGGGATAAAAACCAGATATTCACCTATAGAATAGGGCGTGTTGTGCAGTTTTTCTTCAAAAATTAAACCGCCGATAAACAGTACAACAACCAATATCACAGGAAGCAATTCTTGCTTGAGGTTAAAATCTCCGTGGTCGTGGCCGTGGCCGTGGTCGTCGTGGTGATGATTCTCATGGCTGCGATTGTCGTCGTCGTGACTGCAACTACAGCAGCCGGAATCGCTCGATTTGGCTTTTTGCATGGTTTTTCCTAGGTTTTTTATAACAGATTATAGTATGAACAGATATTCATATTATAGAGTCAAAAATAAAATCTACTAGATTTTTAACTCAAAATCTAGTAGATTTTATAAAAATCTTGTTAAGTTGGTAGGGAACGTTATGAGGGATTAAGAGTAATAACTATTCTCAGTTTCCGATTGAGAGAGAGAATGATTATCCATAGTCGTTAGTGATTAACTAATTAAGCCGCCGGATAAATTCTAAAGGCAAACCGTCTGTATCGGCAATAAAAGCTACTTCGTAAACATTTGGCCCGATCGCCTGTTGAGTCGGTTCTAATAAAACTTTCAAAGCTTGAAACTGGTTTGGTTGGTCTTTAGCAGCTTCGTCAAACCGTTCTTTCAGAGACTGCAACCAGCTAGGCAAGTCAGTTGTCGCCTCAGTTAAATCGAAAGATAAATGATAATATCCAACATAATGCTCGTCTCCGAAAGCATCCGGTGCGGGTTTTGGTTCCGGGATTTGAATTAGTTCGATGCGTCCATTGAGACCTTCCATCCAACAGGCTAGGGTGTAACCTGTGGTAAAGCGATCGCTCACAGTAAATCCCAACTGTTCATAAAAGGCGATCGCCCGGTGAATGTTAGCAGTGCGAATGGAGGCGTGGTGCATTCGATTTTAGATTTTAGATTTTAGATTTTAGATTGGGGAATTGGGAATTGGCCAAACAGGGCATTGGGAATTGGCCAAACAGGGCATTGGGAATTGGGCAAACAGGGCATTGGGTATTAGGCATTAGGAATAGGAACTAACTAATGACTAATAACTAATGACTAATGACTAATGACTAATGACTAATGACTAATAACTAATGACTAATGACTACTGACTACTGACTACTGACTACTGACTAATAACTATTCAAACAACCGAAAATAGGGATATCTAATCGGAACTCCCGGCTCTTTTTCCAAATCAAAATTAATCACTTCCCAGCAAGGGTCCTCTTGGGGATCGGGGCTAAAATCCACAGGCAAACCGTACAGCCTCGGCCGCGGCGAGTCCGACTGACCGCGCCAAGGCGTGCTGCGTTCCAAATAAGCGCTGATTAAGTCCCGATAGCGTTGGGCAACGATCACGCGAGTTGCTCGGTAGCCTTGAGTATAAAGTCGATCGAGCGCTTCGTGAATTTCAAACCGAATCCCGTCAGGGTGCGTGTGCTGGCGATACCATTCATTCTCCCAGCGGCGCCAGTGCCGCCCAGACTGAAGGTGAACCAGTTCCCCCGTTTTTGGATCTGCCTCAAATGCCCCGTGACGCGGACACAAATAGGTATCCGTGAGCGTTAGAGCCGGAATTGTTTGGCGACAGTGGGGACACTGAATTTCCGGGCCAAACATCGGGTATTGCAAGGCAACTTCAATCATTTATTTGCGTCCCAGCATATTTTCTCTGCAAAAGGTTAGAGTCGATAGGGGCATTTCTACCCCTACCTCTCCTTCAGAACGGAACGTGAAACTTTCGCTTCATTCCGCTCC
>NZ_JAUBVD010000098.1:0-12696 GCF_036705675.1 Microcoleus sp. AT8-A3 | reverse complement strand
TAATGAACCCTAAACATTTAAGAAATTGGTTTGCTAATTGCTGCTACTGTACCTCATAACAGCGGGAACCGCTGTAATTGCTCAGGAGCCACGTTAGGGAACATTTGCCCGAACCGTCGGACAGTCCACACGAAGCCGGACACTTCGCCGGACAGCTTATCTGACAAGGCCTCTGGCTGTCCGACGATATCGTCGTCATCGTCGGACACTTCCTCTGAGGAATCCTCTGGGGAATCCTCTGTCGGACTATCGGACGGCTTTTTATTGCCCAAATCAAACTCTAAATCGTAAACCCGCTGTAAATATTCAGAGTCAGAGAGGTGTGGTTTTTGGTGGTTTTCGGCATCTATTGTTTGAGTTATTTGGGTAGCAGTTCCTTGCTCCCGCCGAATCAAATACTGCCTGAATCTCTCGATATCAAAAGTTAATGGCTCGTCTCTTTCTTGTGGCGTAAGCTTAATAAAAGCTTTCTCGATATGAGGCAGCAAACCTACGTTTCCGTTGCCCAGGGTCGTAAAGAAAATAGGAATCTGTTTCGCTTTAGATTCGGGTATCAGCTCGTTAACCTTGGCTAAAAGCGTTGCCCTTTGAGCATTATCGGAGACGATGTATTGGTTCTTAATTGACAACTCAACCAGCAGATAATCGCCCTTAGTTTTGCCGTCTTCAGTTTTAACCAAAAGTCCCTGGGCTACAATCGCCATGTTTGCCCGCAAGTTTGCATCTCCAACCAATCCAAGCGCTTCAAGGTTTAGCGACTGAGCCAATACCAGAAGGCAAACATTGTAATCTCGACCGACTGTAATGATGTCGAGCAACATTAATTCAATCTTTGCCCAAAGAGCTTTGTAAGCCTTCCTGAGAGTCAGAACTATGGATGACCAATCCTCTAAAATCAAGCGTAACGGGGGTAGATGTTTGCGGTCAGCTTCTGATATGCTTTCAAGTCGGGCCAAGAAATTCTTGTGGAAATTCTCAATTAACTTGTAGGCTTTCGTCGGGTCTATCGAGTTGAAAATTGTTAGTTTTCCGGCTTCTCGCAGCCCACAAAAGCTATCGTTCTTTCGCCCAAGAATCCACACCGATGCAGTTTGTGCTTTGCTTCTGGCTTGGTCATAAAGTGACCTGAGCCACGAACTTAGAGTGTGACTTTTCCCCGCCCCGGTAGACCCTGCAAGAATCATTGACTTGTCGGAGTATGCTAAGTCATCTAAGAGCTGTTCTCCGGGGGTTTTCGTAGACTCAATTGCTGACGCTGAACCAGATTCTACTTTGTCGCCAGGGTAACTGATGCTGTCGAGTGTTTGTGTCCCCGTCAGCAGGAAAGGAGTTTTCTGTTTCCGCAAAAAGTCTATATACTCTTGCTTTTTGTCATCAGACAATCCCGCCACTTCCGCTTCAAAGACGGCTTCCTCAGCATCCAGTTGAGCAATTCTGATATCGGCTTCACCCAAAACTTCACACTGTTTCAAAACCACGGCACAGTCATTTGCAGCAGCTTCCAAATCACCCTGCACCTGGACTTCTTTAACTGCCATACTGCGATAATCTTCTAGCAGTTCGGTACGAGCATTGAGTTGCCCTTTTGCCAAGTCGCGCTTCTCTGCGATGGCTTCATAGTTTGCAAGTTGTCGCTCAGAGTTTTGCAAACTTCTCAAGCCCACTCCGGCAACACTAAAGCTACCAGCAGCAAGTGCCATCCACAGCGCTTTGTGTCGATTGGTTGCAGGGATTGTGTTGTGAAAAACCACCTCACCGGGGATGCCGTTTGCCTTCCACTCTTGAGCGTGGTATTGGGTCATTAAATACGGTTTCCCCGTTTTGTCGGCGCATTGCAGTGATTGTTTGTTACGGATGCAGACCTGTACCGTATCGCTTGCCGTCCCTTTGAGCGCGTTTATGCTGCCATATATTCCCAGTAAAAGCGCCAAAGCAACCGCTGACAACTTGCCAGCAATTGGGAAACTTTCAAAAGTCAGAAGCAGCGCACGATTAGATTTCAATAGTTGAGCGTGTTTTGGTGTCAGAGCCATTACTTGCTTGCTCCTTTGACTTTGAAGATTAGGCAAAAAACAATGGCGACAAGTGCAACTGATGGCAAGTAATCCAAGTTATTGGAAGTAGGTTTTTTCGCTGTCTGGAGTTCTTTAATTCCTGTCGCTAGACGTGTTTTTGCATCACTTGCTTGCTGCAATTCAGCTATTGGTTCGGCAAGGCTAAGAAGCATAGCTCCTGTCACCCCAGCGCCGACAATTGCAGTAGACAAGCGATGCTGCGATTGCCCGGTAATCTTGGCTAATAGATAAATCTGGTAAATTCCGATTGCCACTACCGACCCGCCTGCGACTTGCATCAAATGAAATGCGAAAACCACTGCTGAACCAATAGCTGCGGGTGCGATGACTTCGCAGAAATTAGCAGCATCGCGGTAGTGGCGTTCGGCATTGGTTTCTTCTGGCTGCGGTTGGTCAATTGTTGGTGCTGTAACTTGCTGATATTGCTGTTGTTGTTGCTGCTGAATGCCCCCTCCCACAAAGGAAAGGGGACTGGCCCCGATGAATTCGTGCATAAGTCCCCTCTTTTTTACCGCTTGTTGAAGTTGGCTACATTCGCAAACCAGCCTCCAAATCCTCTAGGTGTACCCGTTGCCGAGACACCGTTGGAGAGGGTGGCTGATCCAATAGTGACTGGGACTTTTTCTTGAATCCCCCTATCCGAACCGACCGTTGCGCGCTTGAGCAAACTTTGGCGTTTTTCTTGTAGCGATTCTCGAATCGTTTGGCGCTTGGACGCCACCTCGCCCCGATTTGCGATGGCTTCCATCTTATTTTCGTGTCGCCACAGTTCGGCCTGCAAGTCACCCACAAGCTCAGAAGCTATTTCGGCTAATCCGTGTTGTCGCCCAGTCTCGATTTTCAGCATTGCTGCGCGGTCGCGGGCATCTAGTTGCTCCATCTCCGAGCCAAACTCCGCATTTAGTTTGCGAATTTTGGCAATGGCATTGGCAACTTTGGAACCGAATTTTTTCCTAATTTCAGTCCACTTGACCTGACCGTCAGCAATTTTCCCCAAGGACTCCAGATAGGTTTCAGCGTTGTCAAGGAATGGTTCTAAAACTAAGGCAAGCTGTTCGGAGTTGGCAGCTTTGTCCGCCATCGCTTCCAGTTTGTTAACGTCGCTTAAGTAAGAGAGGATGTCGGCTTCTGTGTCGGCCCAGTCTCCCGCTTTTTCGTCAATGTATGGGCTGTGTCCGGCTGCGGGGTTGCGTATCGCTACGCTGCTGTTATCTCGGCCAAAATCCATAGTAAAATTCTCCTTAGATACCTTGTACGGTGTTTGAAATCTCCCCCTTTTAACGGGGGGAGATTGCTTGCAGGCCAGTCGATTACTTATCTAGGGCAGTCGGCTGGCTTGAACTATGGTTGTTGCTGTTGTTGTTGATGATTGTCAGGTTGCCGTGAATAATTGTCGGCTCCGGGACTCTTTTTGCTCCAGACTGATAGCCAGTATCGTAGCCGACTGCAAAAATTAGAGTGCCAGCCACAAGCGCACCGCCAACCATTATTTTGGTTACATTTTTGTCGAAGTCTTTGTCATCGTCGTTCATCGCTAAACCTCCTCAGATTTCACGTCAATTGCATCCTCACCGTCTTTAGACAAATCCTTGCGTGCTGGAGTTGGCGATGTTTTATGGTTGATAACTGTGCCAGCAATAAAATCACCTTCGATTTTCTCGACGTAATTACCGCCCTGAGTATTGATAACCCGTTTGCCAGGTTTGCCGTCTTCAAACACTACGCCATTGATGATTCGTACCATATTAATCAATCCCTCAAACTGTTAATTTGACCAATTACTTCGATACCTTTCGCGTCAGTTACTCCCTCTTCTCTCAAGCTTAGGGCTGCCACTACAACAGCGTCCTGAGATTTCTTGGCGATGACGTTAAACACTCTGGGGGTGTTGCTTTCGCGCTGCACTTTTACTTTGTAGAAGCTCATTATTCGGCTCCCAGCTTCATTGCCCGCAGTTGTGCCAGAACTTCAGCCTGTGCCTCCTGTTCAGCTTGAAATACTGCTAAAGCCCTCCCAGCTCCACGGTTTCGAGCTGCGTTGATTTCGGCATTGTCCAAGTCAGCATCACGTTTTTGTGCTGCTTGGTTTTCCTTGGCAATTTGAGCCAGAAGTTGCATCACGTTTTGGTTCAGAGATGCGGAATTAGAATGTGCCGTTTGGTTCAATTCGGCAATTCGCCGATCAAGCACTGGGATATATTCGGGGATTGCCAAGGCTCCGGCGATCGAGGGAGAAGGTGCGACGGGGGCGGCCTCTACCAATTTCCGCAGTTCGCTAAGCTTCCCTGCATTCAGTAGTTTGCAAGCTTTCAGGGCAAGCTCAGAGTATTGAGTGGCCCGCGCACCCCCACGCCGTAAGGCTTTAAGCTCAATGCCGTAGATATCTTGTAGTTTGGCGATCGCCTTCTGCAACGCAGATTTATTCAATCCAAGAATCCGCTGCACTTGTGCTGCTGAGTACCAGCGCTCAATCGATTCTGACTCAGGAGTATCGATTTCTGTAACTTCTACGTCAATCACAGCCTGGTTTTCAAGTTCCATAGTTTCGCCTGCTTTGGGAGAATCAATTCAGAATCGATTTGGAATCGATTCTGATGCTTGCCATCATAGCACATCACATCATGGTTGTACATAGTACAATCAAAACAGAAGGTGACAGAACATAGCATGATGGAAGGAGAGATATTGAATATGAACTAATGAGTAGAAAACTAAATGCTGTAATTCCCGATGAAACTTGGGAAGCTTTAGATGAGATAGCTAACCGCGAAATGCGTACCAAAAGCCAGATGGCAGCAATCCTTTTAGGAGAAGCGATTGCAGAGTACCGCAAGCGGCATTCTTTAAAAAATACCGAGGCTGACTTAGCAGATGCTGCCGATCGCACATCCGACCCGCAGCCACCAGAACCGGAGCCAACCGCAACCAAGCCAGCAACCGCAGGAACAGCCAAGCGGGGCAAGGCAAGTAAAAGTGCTAGTTAATGTCTAGCGAATATCTAGCAGATGTCTAGCAAAGGAAACGTCACAATTCAACCCAAACCATGCCGATCGCCATTCCTTGACCTCTATTACGCAGAAGTAAATGAATAGTTCCAATGATCGATTAGACCGAATAGAAGCAATCCTTGCAGCCACCGCAGTGCAGCAGCAGGCAAACACCGAGGCTCTGACCAGGCTGGAAGCTCAGACTTTTGCCAACTCCGAGGCGATCGGGCGGTTGGAAGTTCAAACTCTTGCCAATGCGACAGCCATAGATCGCCTGACCGATCGCATTGACCAACTGACCGATCGCGTTGACCGACTGGCTCAACGTTTTGACGGTCTGGTTTCAGCAATCGGGAGCCATCAAGAAGCGCTGAGGCTGATTTCCCAGCAGAACAACGAATGGCGAGAGCAAATGCGAATCATTCAAACAGAAATTCGCGACCTCTGGCAGTACCTCAACAACCAACTCCGCAATCGGGGCAACGGCGGCGGGCAAAACTGAAGCGGCTGCCGATCAGGTGTGGGTGTGGGGAATTTAGGAGCGATCGCATGCAGGGAGTTGGGGCGGTGCGGACGATCGGCTTCTTAACAAAGCTTGGTATAAACTCCTGATCGCACATCCGACCAGCAGCCAACAGAACCGGATCCCACAGCACCCAAGCCAGCGACAGCACCGAAAGCCAAGCGGGGTAAGGCAAGTAAAGGTGCTAGTTAATGTCTAGCAGGTATCTAGCAAGTATCTAGCAAGTATCTAGCAAATGTCTAGCAAAGGAAACAGGCAACCATGATCCAAACCCAAACCAAAACAGAAACAGTCACATTTGATGAGTTTGTCGCTTGGTATCCAGAGAACTCTGTCCACCGCTACGAACTACACCACGGAGTTATTGTTGAAATGCCTTTAGGAACCGGCAACCATTCCAACGTTACGGGCTTTATTACAAGTGAAATCAATTTTGAAATCAGGCGACTACAATTGCCTTGCTCCATCCCCGGTGACTGCCTGCTCAAGCCCATCCGCAACGAGGTTGGCTACCAGCCAGATACTATTGTCCTCAACCAAACTGCATTTGCTTCCGAGCCCCGCTGGGAAAAAGAATCAATCATCACTCCGGGGGTCTTCGGTACGACTGGCTGTAGAGGTCGTCAGCACGAACTGGCGGGACGATTACCATCTCAAATTCGCTGACTATGAAGAGATGGGCATTCCTGAATACTGGATTGTGGACTATCTCGGTTTGGGTGGTCGCAAGTTCATCGGCACTCCCAAACAACCCACTCTCTCGGTTTGCCGCTTGGTTGATGGAGAGTACCAGGTCACACAGCTTAGGAACGATGACACAGTTGAGTCGCTGGCTTTCCCAGAGTTGAGGTTGACGGCTGAACAGATTTTTCGCGCTGGCTTGCCACCAACCGAACCGAACTAGAGAGACTGGAACGATCGCGAAGAGGTCATGATTTTTGAGAAGAGGTTTAATTCTCAGATTTGGGAATGGTTGGTACAGAGGAGCGTTTACCGCTCAAGCGCGGGGGATGTTGAAAGCAATCAGCTTCTTAACTTTTTCACTATATTCTTACCAAATCTCAGAACTTACTGTAAACAAGTAATGCTTTAACTGCCAAATTCCAGCATTCGCTTGAACTTCCCGCGCGTGCTTTCGTTACTTCATACGATATATTGAGTAGCTGTAAGTTTTTCTTGAGTAGCTTTTAAGAATTCTTACAGAAACTTATGAAAATTCGATTGCTATGCAGTCTTTTGAGAGAAGCCGATTCGATCGAGCTATTTCCATTTCGATCGCGCTGGCAAGGGTTACACGCTATAATCCGAGTAGTTGAAGTTGGGAAAAGTTTTATGTTGCCATCATCTCAGAAATTGCGATGCTCTTTCGCTCCCTCGCCAGAGTTAATCCAAGCGCTAAACGAGTATTCTGCATCTTTTGAAGTGTCGCGCTCGGTGTTTGTTGAAGAGGCTTTATGGATTTACCTTGGGCATCTCGATAGACACTTAGAATTAGACAGCAAAAAGCAACTTCAAAACGAAGAAGCGCTGGCAGCATAAAGGCTTCAGCGCTTCTTTTGTTATCTTAAATAGCCAGATACTTTTGTCGCTCAATCTTGGCGGAACGACGACAAAAGCTAGTAAACTACCTCAAATCGGTCTCCTAATAAGAGTGCCGACTATTCCCATCATGCCACGCATCCAAGAAAAAATAAAGCGCCTTTTTGGCGTCCTGTTGCCGATTAATACTGTCTCTAGCGGTTCGATCGCACGTTCCCAGAATTCTGACACCACCCATAGAGTTAAAAAGTCTTCAAACAAGGGCTGTAACTCAATTTTACCACATTCCCCGCAAAGTACGATAACTAACTGGGGTTTTTCTGCTGTTGGGCTTGAAACGGCGATCGGGGGTGCGGTCTAATGGTAGCCAACTTTGACCAATCAACTCGCAAACTTCTCAACAGCAGCAAGTCTAACCCTTGCCCCGTCTGCGGCCGCATTAAGGATGGAGACTGCCGCATTAGCCACGACGGCAAGATGGTTTTGTGCCATCAAAACTTTGACCACGCTAAGACTCAACAGCCCGACGTTTGGCACTTTGACGGCACGAGCTCAGATAACCGCTGCGGTGTTTACGTTTTCAAGGAACCTACGACTAAGAGCATCCGCCCCAAACAAACTCGTTACTGGGAATACCCGGCCCGCGACGGCTCGCGACTGGTACGGGTCTGTCGTGAAGACGACGGCGAAGGCAAGAAGAAAATCTGGCAAGAACGCTGGGACAAAGACGAAAAACGGTGGTTGCCTGGTTTAGGAAAGTCCGAGGACACAAATAAAGTTGACCGTGCCAGTATCCCTATCTATCGCTACGCAGAAGTCCGAGAGGCAATAGCAAAAGGTGAGCCCGTTCACACAGTCGAGGGAGAACCGTGTGCTGACATTTTCTGGAAGCTTGGATTAGCTGCCACTACTAATATCGGTGGCGGTGGCAAGTTCACTCAAAGCGATGCCCAGGACTTGCAGGGTGCAGAGGTTGTTGTAATAGTTCCCGACAGAGACAAAAAGGGAATTGATCACGCCGACAAGCTTGCCGAATACTTTCCTGACGCTCTCTGGCTCTACCCATTCCCAGAATCAAAGGTTTGGGAAAATTTGCCCAAAGACCACGGCTTAGATATCGCCGACTGGATTGAACATCACAAAATAACCGCAGATGATATCAAAGCAGTGATCGGAGAGAAGAAAGCTTTTAAGGCTCCGGCTCCACAGGCAGTAACCACCACTAAGCTTTCTATGGAGGAAGCGGCAGAACAAGCGCGACAAATACTGCGATCAGAACGTGACGAGCTCACCACCAACATCAAGCTTGAAAAAGTGCGGCAGAAGGCGGGAATGGGTGATTATGCTTGGGAGAACAAGATTATCAAGCCCCTAAAACGAGATATGGACGCAGAGCGATTCAAGCTCGAACTTCTTGCCTTACTTCAAATGTCCGACCCAGTAGAGCGGTGCCGCCAAATCGCCCTACTGGCTCCTAAATACAGTATGGGTGCGGGGACAATCAAGGAAGCAATGGCCGCAATGAAACAGCGGACACAAGCGCCAACAGTCCAAGTTCTGACTCTTGAGGAGTTGTTTGATTCTGAGTCGGAAGCAATGGACTGGCTCGTTTCTGGTTTGCTTCCAGTTGGTGAAACAGTGCTGTTGTGTGCGTTGCCAAAAGTCGGCAAAAGCAAACTGGCGATCGATTTAGCGTTTTCAGTAGCTACAGGAGAATCTCGCTTTTTGGGGCAAAGAACCAAACAAGGCAGAGTGCTCTTAATTACACCTGACGCATCCAGTCAATCACTCAAACAAGAGCTAACAAAACGGGGATTCCGCAAACAAGACACAGCAAACCTACACGTCATTCCTCGCTGGAATATTGACCAGATGGCAGTGCTAGAGGCAGAGTTGGAGAATTTTCGCCCTGACTTGGTAGTAATAGATTCCCTTAAGAAAATTACCGCTGGCAAGGAAATTAGCGAGAATAGCGCCGAATTTGCCGACAACATCATTGCGCTGAACGATATGCTATCTCGCTACCGCGCGGCCGGCATTTTGGTACACCACGCAAACAAGGGCAACGACGCAATCGGAGTTGAGCGGGCCCGTGGCTCAACGGCGATTGTAGGCGCTTGCTGGGGAACTTGGATGCTCGATCGAATTCCTAAACCAGACCCCAATAACAAGAAAAAACTCATTCACGACCCCAAGTGTCCGAAACGGATTTTTACCGCAACAAACCGAGATTCTGAAGGGACAACGCTAAATATCGAATTCAACACCGAGAACAATTCATGGGATTTCATAAGCGAAGTTGGAATGGATGAGGAAGAGGCAGCGCAACAGCAAACTCACCGAGACAGAATCCTTAATGTCTTAAAAGCAAACTCACAAAGACAGCTTTCTGGCCCTGAAATTATGGAATTGTTGGGCGTCACTCGCGAACAGCGGGGCCCAATTTACAGCGAGCTGGGGCGGATGGAAAATAAACGGCTAATAAGCAGCAAACCCGCCCCCGGTGACAAACGATTTAACCTCTACTTTCTGCCCAATTTTGAAGCAACCGAGACAACTGACACTGTGACAGTTGCTGACAAAATTTCACTACCCCCTCCCCCCCCCACACCCACAGTATCAATTGCTAACTATTCTTCTGAAATCCATACAGTGCATGGGTTAGAAAATAGTCAGCAGAATAGTCAGCAGATAGTTAGCAAAAATTCAGAGTGTGACAGTTATAAAATCGCTGAAACTCCCTCTGCCAAAAGCATTAACCCGATAGTCAGCCACTTCCCACTGTCACAGGGGGGGGAGGGGGTAAAATGCACTTCTGAGACCGAAACTGTCACAGACGTAAATGTGGAACTGTCACACCCAATTCAGATCGCACTCCCACCAACAGCACCAACAACACCAACAACACCAACAGCACAGTCAGTCCCGCCGATCGCGCCTCTGGAACCAACAGCACAGTCAGTCCCGCCGATCGCGCCTCTGGAACCAACAGCACAGTCAGTCCCGCCGATCGCGCATCTGGAGCCAACAGCACAGTCAGTCCCGCCGATCGCGCATCTGGAGCCAACAGCACAGTCAGTCTCGCCGATCGCGCCACCAGAATTGGTAGCAGAACAGAAGCCTGAGAGAAAAACTGACGATCAAGTAGTGGCAGAAAAAAAACGCCACCAAGAATTCAGCATTGGCGATCGTGTGGAGATAACGGAAATCGGCAACATCCACCACGGGCAAAAGGGAAAGGTAACTGACATTTTCTACGGCAGCAGCGAGATAGATTATCAAATCAAGCTTGACAAAGTGGCGGACAACCAGGAAGAGATTACAGTTGCGGTTCCTAAAGTCTCACATACGCCCGTCCTGATGCAATTGAAGGCAGAGGGGGAAGCACAGGAACCAAGGGAACCGGAACCTGTTCAAGTCACAACGCCTGAACCCGAAACCATCACTCCCGCTGATGCCGAAAAATTGCGAGAAATTGCAACAGTTTGGTGGGACGAATTTTATGGCGAACAACTGCAAAACCTACTCACCCAGATGTTTGGCTGGCAAGCACCGGGGACTAAATACGACGCCACCACCATAAACGCTTGGCTAGTGACTGAGGACGCAATTGTGCGCGATCGGATAGGCGAATTATGGCAACTAAAACACGGCGAAGGCTTGATAGATTCCCTTGACTGTGGCTTTTAGGCGAACTCCCCACACCCGTCGTTTACCCAAATACTTGAGTTACTCCCATGAAAACTTTTCTAGGGTTCCATCAGACTTATCTGTTCGTGAGTCGCACCTTGAGCCAAGCCACCACCAAAAAATTAGCTAATTTTTGTGTGTCCTAAAGTCAGGCAAGTGCCGTATAAAATCAGGCGTTTGCTGTACAAAATCAGGTAAATACAGGTATTTGCAGGGGCTGCACTTTATCTGTATTTACCCGAAAATATCCTGCTTTCCGTCTGCAATTTCCTGCCAAATTACTGCCCTTTCGTGATGTTCGTGTCTTGACCTGTTGGGACTGGTTATAGTTGTTCTCTCTCGGTAGCAAGCAATGTTTTTGTGATCACAAACCAGACTTTTACGTGCAGAAACAAAAACGATGCACCCTTATGAATGGGGAATCCTAGGTGTCAAGGCGATCGCGTCGATGCTCGCTGTCGGACGAACGATAATCACAGCGAGCATCGACTTGATAGGGTCAATGGTGAGCCAGTGGTAGCGACTTGCAGGCTGATTCGGATATTCGAGTAAGGGCAGCGGAGTCGAGTCGCGAGTTGTAGTTTTTAAAGTCAAAATAATTTAAATCACCACAAAGGTTTGGCTTTGAATCGATCGCCGTGGAGCTATCGCCACAACTACCTAAAAACTAGGGGTGGAGTGTCAAGGGGCTTAATTTTACCCGATATCCCACTGTCCCAATCAATGCCACTGATGGATGTTAACCAAGTGTGACAAAGGGCTTAATTTTACCCGATATCCAACTGTGCCGATTGCTCATACTGTTGTAGCGACTTTTCTGGCAACACTGGCATCAATTACCGCAACTGTCCCCATTCAACTTGGGTAGCATCGTTACGGCCTAAAACTTAGAGGCGCGTGGCTCACGCGCTCTCTCTGAAATCAAGTACAACCGTACCATCGCCCCACAATTGTCACTGCCTTCTCATTGCCTAGTTTAACAAGTTTCTCCGCATTTGCTTTGACTACAAATTTCACTGGCTTGCCGAAGTAACGCTATTAGCATTCTGGCAGCAAAAAAATATTGAGGCACTTCGCTTTTTTGTACAAAAGTGCGGTAGCACTGCATTCAATCTACCAAACAAACTGAACTGCAACTCAAGAAGAGAAAAACGCTACCGCCATTGTTCCGATACATTAATATGCAATAGCTGAATGGCTATCACAAAGCGGCAATTAAAAAAGCAGCCTTAACAGCCTATTCAATTAGTTCGGCTTGCTCAATTGTGAAAGTACAGCTTGCTATAAATGCTACCACTTTTGAGCCTCTGCTACATTTGCCTAAAATTGGAGTGTAGAGCTTGCTGTTAAATTATTAAATTGATATTAAGTGTACCGGGACAGGAAAAAACCTCAAAATTAACTTTTTAAGACTAAGTTTTCATGCGTTTTCATGCGTTTTTCGCTGTTTGTCCTGAGAATGTGCGAGTAAACTTGTGCAAACTCAAC
The DNA here is from genome assembly GCF_036705675.1 of Microcoleus sp. AT8-A3. NCBI lineage: Bacteria > Bacillati > Cyanobacteriota > Cyanophyceae > Oscillatoriales > Microcoleaceae > Microcoleus > Microcoleus sp. AT8-A3. Next base: position 395 of record NZ_JAUBVD010000098.1, on the reverse strand, counting down.
TTAATTTTTAGCTGAATTTGGGGGCTTATTCGCAGCAAAAAACGCATGAAAACTCAAACTTATGCCAGAGAGGAAGCTTGCACAAAAAGCAGGAATGAGTCGTAGCAAGCAATGTTGGGAGATATATTTATACCGATAGCGGTAAAGGAGAGTTGCGGCTAAGTTTTCTGAAACTTATAATGCGATCGCTCCTACCTACAACGGTTTCAAGCAACCGGGGCGAGCGCTGTATTCGCTACTAGGCTCTTGCCCTTCAACGAGCGCCTCGCAGTAAATTAAAGTCGCCACACCTTAATTATTCGCTATTCGCGAATGTAGAATAGACCTCTTGCAAAATAATTTTATGATATAATGAAAAGTTTTGCTGAAAGTTGATTGAATCCCAACTCTTAACT
>NZ_JAUBVD010000134.1:0-2722 GCF_036705675.1 Microcoleus sp. AT8-A3 | reverse complement strand
GAGGCTATGAATGCCCATTCTTGTGACTACTTTCCTATGCCTGACCTCATTCCCGAATTTCAGACCTGAATCCTTACAAGTTATCTAAAATTACCGGACAATAAGAAATATACATTGAGTTGACAGCAGATGACAACCAAAGCTTATATTCCTGAATATACAATTTCCGAACTTTACTTGAACATTTGGAAATCCGGTAAGATCGATCGCACTGTGTTCCAGCAAATTCAATACGCAATTAATTCTCACAGTTTAAAAAGTTCAGAGGATCGAAAAATTGTTAGCAGGCTGCTGTATGCAGTACGGCGGGGATGGGTGTCAGTGATGGACTGAGTTGCTTCGGAGTTTTGAGTCAGGGCGCGAGATTGCTTCGTAAGTCCCCGGGCGTAGCTGCGTCAATGAGTTTTGAGATTGCTACCCACTTGCCATCCACAGATCACAACACACACGGGGTGCAGGAGTTGTGAGCTAAAATCTCATCCATAAAATTTAGAGGACTCCCAAATAGATGCACCCCTGTGGAAAGGCAATATTAAGGTAAAAGGATAGGGTATGTTTAATTCTACAGAACTTCTGATCGAGGCTTTCATCGAACAACTTCAGAACGGTTACAGCCGCACTTACGGAGGCTACAAATCAGACTATGCTGACATTATTGCCTGGGTGGGGGCAATGGCGTTAGAAAACATCGCCAACAGCGACGCTCTTTATCACAATGTAGAACACGCCATTTGCATTAGCTTAGTCGGTCAAGAAATCTTGCGGGGAAAACACATTCGCAAGGGCGGAGTTTCCTGCGAAGATTGGCTGCACTTCATCATTTCTTTGCTGTGCCAAGACATCGGATATGTCAAAGGAGTTTGCCGGCAAGACCAAGAATCAGAAGGATTATATGCTACAGGAAAAGATGGCATGAGAATTGCACTTGCTCCCGGTGCAACGGCGGCCAGCCTAGCTCCTTACCGAGTTGACAGAGCTAAATTGTTCATTGACGAGCGCTTCGGCAACCACAAGCTAATTAATGCTGAGATAATTAAGCAGAACATAGAACAGACTCGTTTCTCGGTGCTTGACGGTAACACAGACGAGGATGCAGTTAATTACTCTAGTTTAGTGCGCGGTGCTGACTTGATAGGTCAGCTCAGCAACCCGCAATATTTGCAGAAAATTGGCGCGCTGTTTTACGAGTTAGAAGAAAGCGGTGCTACTAAAGTTTTGGGCTATCGACATCCGGGCGACTTGCTGCAAAGCTACTCTAAGTTTTACTGGAGCGGTATTTATCCTCACATCAGTGAATCTCTCGGTTACTTGCAGTTGACGCAGGAAGGCAAACAGATTGTTGCTAGTTTGTACGCTAACATATTTCGGATGGAACACCAACGTTGCGATTCTTCTGAGGTTGCTTAATTGCAAAAGTGAATTCAGCAGTCAGCCGTCAGTTGTCAGTTGTCATTGGTTATTTTTAGGTGCTAATAACTAACAGCTCATAACGAATAAAAAAGCACAAATCACCAATTACCACCAATTACCAAGTGCCGAAGTTTATTTGATTCAACTCAACTAATTTCCTCCTTCATTTCCGAATGATATCTGGGACACAACCAATTGCTGGGTACCAAAGAAGGCCATCCCTCCCGTAGCGCTTCCAAACAAACAGCTCGCACAGTTAACTGACAGTCAAGCAGTTCTACCCCAGCTTTTTCAACTTGCTTTTTGCCAATTTTTAAAATAGATTCATCGCTAAATTCAAAGGTTTTGTGACACTGAATGCAAACCAGATGGTGGTGGTGGTGCAATTCGGGAAAATTCAGTTCGTAATGTTTGTGTCCTTCTGCTAATTCTAGTTCACGCAAAATTCCTATTCTTGCTAATAAATGCAGCGTTCGGTAGACAGTAGACAAGCCTATTCGTTCTCCTTTATTCTGCAAAGTCTTGTATAATTCTTCCGCACTTAAATGATTGCCTTGTGGCAGATTTTGAAAAACACTCAAAATAGTTTCTCGCTGGGGAGTCAGGCGGCAGCCTCTTTGGTTGAGTTCGACTTTGAGTGAGTTAGCACTGTATAAATTCATGTCGGAAAAAATAAAAAAGTTGAACGAGGATTGTCATGGATTATCTGTTATTTATTCGTGCTATTTTTTAGATGCTCCTAAAGTATATTTTCCGTGAGAATCCATGTAAATTTAGACTCCAATAGGGTATAGACTCCCGCCCAGAAGACGATGAGGCCGGCGTGGGCGACGTGGATACGGAGCAAACGGCCCGAAAGGTTGATTAAGCCGGCGTTGCCGACCCACCAGGGAAATGATTTTCCTTCGGCTGGGAAGGATTTTGCCATGCTGGTCACGGCGATTTACCTCTTGAGAAAGATGCCAGGGGGGTTTTAAGCGATCGCAGGTTATTGATATAGATAATCAACAATTTTAGTATTTTAGTCAAGGGGTATTTGAGAAAAATTTTCACTGATTTGAGTTCTGGTATGTAAATCAGTAGGAAAAAACATCGTTTTATCACGATTATGACTGTTTTTGGCGCTTGAGCGGAGTTTGGCCTCTCGTTAGCAAAAATAACAGCTAAAGGAATACCTCTAAATTTATTGATAAATAATATTATTAAGGAGTATTATGGCTAGAGTATTGTTTAAGTAGGGCTTGCCGAAAAAGCCTAAAACCTTTACAGAGAAAGACTTTGACTGGTTTGAACGCTCCGCGTGTGCAAGCTT
>NZ_JAUBVD010000097.1:0-12943 GCF_036705675.1 Microcoleus sp. AT8-A3 | reverse complement strand
ATCAATTACGCACTTGATTTAGCTAAACACTTCATCTTATCATGTTTGAGGTTGAAATTAAGATGCGTTTACCCTGGTTGCTCTCTGTAGGAGTGAAAATGTAATCTCACACTTTTTTCATTATAACCGATAAGTCATCAACTTATTTATTTTTCATTCCTTATCTATCTTTAGACTAGAACATATCCTCGGTATGGATACAACAGTGTTGTATCCCGTGTTCTAGGTAATGGAAAATTTGTAGGTGTTAGCGAGATTAATCAAACAGGACTTACGCAACTGACACATGATGAGTACGAGATCCCTTACCCATCACCGTAACCCGTCCTCTTAACTTACAAGTTGACAACCGGATCAAAACGTGAAAGGATTTTCGATTTTCCGAAAGTGCGATCGTAGACAACTTGATACCCCTCTTCTGTCGCTAAGTGTAGGAGACCGCAATCATAATCACTCCAGACCGCAATCAATGGTTTTTGGCTGGTATGTCGATCGCACTTTCACTTCACCTAAGTCAGACAGTGGCAGCAGCCGTGCCTGTTGGTAAAGTCCTACAAACAGCACAAACTAACAGTAGCGACGCTGCTGAAACAGCTTTAAAAGAAGGAGCACAACTCTACCAGCAAGGAACGGCCCAAGCAAAAAGAGGTGCGATCGTCAAGTGGGAAGAAGCATTAAAGTTGTATCGGCAACAAGCCGACAATAGAGGGCAAGCACTTAGCCTCCTTGGTCTTGCCAGAGTCTACTCAAAATTAGGAGAAAAACAGAAAGCGCTAGAGTATTACAGCCAGTCCCTTCTCCTGAGTCGGGCAGTAGGTGATCGCAGCGGAGAAGCTGCCACCCTTTTCGGCATGGCTTCTGTCAAAGGCGACCAAAACAATCTTCCCGAAGCCCTCAACGACATTGAATCCTCTCTCAAAATCATCGAAAACCTCCGCACCAAAATAGCCAGCCCAGAACTCCGCAGCTCATACTTTGCCACAGTGCAGGAATACTACGAAGTTTACATCGACCTGTTAATGCAACTGCACCAAGCTAATCCTAAATCCGGTTATGATATCAAAGCATCAGAAGCCAGGAAACGTGCTAGCAACCCCTAAAAAGTAACGCATCGCAGTAGAAAAATGGCAACTTAGGCAATTATAAAATCGTTCACTTCGCTACCCTCGGCATTGCCAACAAAAAAATCCCGAACTGTCAGGAATTGTGATTTCCTTGACCTAATTGCAACAATCGCAGACGCGATCGCCCTTAAGACACCGTATTAGGGTCTGCTCTTAACCTGCCTTCATACGAACAGTTTAGCCGATTGCAAAGCCCGAGTCCGACAACAGCAATTTATGCAACTGTCAAGGCTGGTATAACGGCTGCTGTGTTGCCCATTTTCTCACACTTGCTCTACTTGATTTTTAATTCAATTTAGATCGCCACTTGACTATTAAATCAATTATTTTTTTGTTAAAAACGCTAAGAAATAGCTAATTGTTGTGGAGCGTTAAAGTCTGGAAAGTGCCGTATAAAGTCAGGTATTTGCTGTACAAAAACAGGTATAAATTAGGCTTTTGCAGGGACTGCATTCTCTCTGATTGAATCGGAAAATGTCCAGCAAATGCCTGAATTTCTCTGTCAAATTGCTGCTTTTTTGTGCTGTTAATGCCTTACCCTGTTGGGACTGGTTATGACTGTTCTTGATTAGTAGCAAGCAATGGTTTTGTGATCGCAAACGGCGACTTTATATTTCAGATATAAAAACAATCCGCGCCATGAATACAGATTACTGCCTGTACTAATAAGGTGGAGAACTATAACGACCATTGATAACTGAAAGTTGATCGGCTGCTGTAAACCAAGCGCGCAGTTCCCTCACGGCTGCTGTAAACCAAGCCACTGTTCCCTCACGACTCCTGTAAACCGAGTGCGTAGGAGGGAACTGCGCTTCGAGCACAAGATTGAATAAAAGCCGAGGGAGCGAATAATTCGCAATCCTTCATCCGACCTTCGTAATTATTCGGTTATTCGGCCTCTCACTAATGAGGTAGAATAATTTGCTAGCGAATAAAAGAAACAGATTTTCTTTATTTCAAACATGGGACGATCGAGGAAATGTTAATTACGAAGGTCGAGCGCTCGAAAGGCGGAGTATGCGTTGACTTTTACAGTTGCCAACACAATAGCCATCGACTGTAAATAGCGATCGATCGCAACGCAGGCATTTGCAGTATAAAGTCAGGCGGAAAGCAGTATAAAATCAGTCAGATTACAGGCATTTGCAGGGACTGTACTCTACCTGTATTTACCCGAAAATATCCAGCAAACGCCTGCATTTTACTGTTCCTTTACTGCTTTTTTGTGCTGTTCGTGTCTTTGCTGGTTGAGGCTGGTTTTGGCTGTTCTCTCTCGGTAGCAAGCAATGGTTTTGCGATCGCAAACCGGGCTTTTACGTGCTGACAAAAAATATCCCCCCCCCATCAATATTGAGCATATTGCTTACCCGCAGTTCAAACCTTATTGATATGGAATAAGGAACGACTCGCGAGTGGCTACTGAAGCCCAAATGCCTCAATAAGAGCGGTAAGGTATGGGACAGGCACGGCGAACTATTTTTTTGTTGGAATATATCAGCGATCGCTCTTTACGCCTAGAGATTGCTGCCTGTATTAATCAGGTGGAGAATTATAACCGCTATTAATAGGTAGAAGTCGAGCGACTGTAAACCGACCGACTGCTGTAAACCGAGTCAGGGGGTAAATTTTTATCCGACTGTCAAGCTTTATGAGACAGCAACAGTTTAGCCGATTGCAAAGCGCGCCCGACAACAGCAATTTATGCAACTGTCAAGGCTGACATAACGGCGGCTACGCTGCCAATTTTTTCGCACTTCTGAAATTTGATTTTTAATTCAACTTCCCAAGCCACAACTTGACTATTAAATCAATTCGGTTTTTGTTAAAAACGCTAAAAAATAGCTAATGTTGTGGAGCGTTAAAATCAGGGATTTGTAGTATAAAGTCAGACGGAAAGCAGTATAAAATCAGTGAGATTACAGGCATTTGCAGGGGCTGCACTTTACCTGCAAATGCCTGTAAATATCCTGCAACTGCCTGCAATTTTATGCCAAATTACTGCTTTTTTGTGCTGTTCGTGTCTTGACCTGTTGAGGCTGATTATAGCTGTTCTTTCTCGGTAGCAAGCAATGTTTTTGCGATCGCAAACCCTGACTAATTTGTGCTGGCAAAAAATAATGCTCCCTTATGAATGGGGCATCCTAGGTGTCAAGGCGCTTGATTTTTACCCGCTCTTCGACTGTGCCGATTGCTCACATTGCTCCTGCTGTTGTGGCGGCTTTTGTGGCAGCACAGGCATCAATTGCCACAACTTTCCCATCGCACTTGGGTAGCGATCGATCGCATTGTTCGCTCTCTTGCTAACCAGCCCTCGCCGTCAGAGGTTTAATCGTCCTTCCACTGCGATCGCCTCACTCGCTATAATTTATACAAACAAATTAAGTTAGAGTTGGGTAGGGGTCAGTCTCACTTTGATAAACCCTCTAATAGCCCTCTCCAATTAGAGGGGATAAAATCACCTGATTAGGGGTTTTTAATTACAGCGGCTAACTTGTATCTTGGCAAGAGGTTTTTACTGATTAAAAGCTATGAAAACTTTACCGTCCGTCAAACCTAGAGAGCTGCTATCCAACCATATTCACATTCGCCTAACTGACTCTGACTACAATCAAATTAAAGCAAGAGCCTCGCTAGTCAATTTGAGCATGAGCGACTTCATGCGCCGTGCAGCTTTGAGGAGAACCATGCCGCGCCCTCTAGCTGCATTTGACTTAAAAGCCTATCAAGTGTTATGCAAGATTGATGCCCAACTTAGAATTGCAGGAAACAACCTCAATCAGATGGCTAAAGCTTGCAATAGTGCTGTGGCATTGGGAGAACCCGTTGTTGTCAATACAGGACTCTTAGAAAGCGTACAGCAACTCATTCGAGAAAACGGGAAGGCAATTAAAGCTATGGTTGCAAACCTCGCCAAATCTACAGTACGCTAATTATTAACAAGCCTCGGCTTTACCGCCTGAGCAATCGATTCTGTGCAACTGACGGCTTTTCGGTTATGATTGGCAAACAAATCAAAGGTACAGGCTTTCGGGGCTGTCTGAACTACGTACTGGGCAAAAAAGACGCCGCTCTAATTGGCGGTACTATGTGCGGACAAACTCCTGAAGAACTCGCTGCTGAATTTGGCATCGCCCGACAACTAAGACCTAACCTGAAAGTAGCAGTTTTTCACGCCACTTTATCTGTCGATAGCACCGAAAAACTAGAAGATTCTGAAGAAAATGACCAACGCTGGCTGGCGATTGCAGCCAACTACATGAAAGCGATGGAATTTGACAACAACCAGTACGCAGTTGTCAAGCACAGCGATACAGAACACGACCACATCCACATCGTCGCCAGTCGCATTTGCCTAGATGGAGGTGTTGTTGACGATAGCTGGGATTATTACAAAAGCCAAGAAACTATTCGCCAGCTCGAACGGAACTACAACCTGGAAACTGTTACACCCAGTTGGGAAACAGACAAGCGAGCTCAGACTACAGGAGAACACAGGCAATTAAAAAGCAAGGGAAACAAGAGCGTTAGGGTGCAATTGCAAGACCTAATTGATGAAGTTACCCAAGACAACCCAAGTATGCCAGAATTCGTTGAACGGTTGCAGCAACAAGGCGTAGAGGTGCAAGTCGGATTGACTCGAACTGGCTTCAGTAAAGGCATTTCTTACAATTTAGATGGAGTCGCTTTAAGTGGCACTCAATTGGGTAAAGCCTACACTTTTTGTGGATTGCAGAAGCATCGAGGCGTTAGCTATGACCCACAACGAGATAACGCCCTAATTGAGGCTTTAATGCAGCCACAACACTTAGCTATTGCCCCTGGCAAGGCAGAGGAAAATGAGCTAGAGTCGTCACAATCCGAGCTAGTAGCAACCCTATCTGCAACAGCAAATGAGTTAGAGTTGTCACAATCTGAGCTAGAAACAACTACACCTGCAATTCCTGCAACAGCAAATGAGTTAGAGTTGCAATTATCAATCCTGCCTGAAAGGAATGAAACTCAGTGGCAAAAAGTGCGATCGCATCTAGCAGTCGAGTACAGTTTACCTTTAGAATTGCTTGAAAAATTGCACTCTCATTCTTGGCTGTATGCCGGCTCAGAAAAGGCTGTCTTTACGGCACGGACGCTTGAGGGGGAAGCCAGCTTCGCTTTTGTTCTAGATGAAAGAGGCAACTTTACTACAACCCAACCCCTGTCATCTGAAGCTGCTTTCTGGGTAGCCACTACTGGAGAAATTGAGCGAGCTGTGATTGCCTGTAACCCAATAGAAGCTCTTTCAATTTTGCTTATTGAACAGGAAAATAACCAGGATAACTCTGCAACACTACCACCCACAATTTACCTAGGAATTGAACGAGCTTCAGAACTGCCTACACAATTCTTACAAGAACTCGATAGCGTTATTATAGCGCTCGCAGAAGATTATATGCTCGCTCGAAATGCAAGGGAGCTGCTACCGAATGCAGAACTTGTTAATCCACAGTCAAGTTGGAATGATATCTGGATACAATTAATTGAGCAAGAACAGCAAAATATTCAACAAAATAACCAACCTTATAAACAGCGCATCCAAGAAATTGAATTGGATTAGTTATGGTTCCCTGACAAAGTAAGTATTGTCTAATAAAAATGCTACTTAACAAATCTTCAACTTGCAACCTAAATTACTGATAGCGCTGCCACTAAGTATTACCAATTTATGAATAGATTTATTTATCAACTATTTTTCCTGATTTGGCTAAGTAACTTAAGACGGCGCTTGCTCATTCTTTTTGTGAGCAGACCTTGATAACAATAAATTATTTATACGTTTTTTCGTAAAATTTAGTACCCAAAAAAATGAGCGCTGTCGCGCCAAAAAATAAAGTATCGGAGATAAAAAATGGAAGTCTCACAAACCAACACCTACTACTTCAATAATTTAACCTTCGTCCACCAAACAGAAAACCAACTGTACATTATGGATCGGCAAACAACACTTGTATTGAATTTTCAACAAACAAGCTATCAAACGCTCGACAAAATAATCCACGCTCTGCGACTTTTGAGAGACAAAAAAGTCCAATATCGAAAGTCAATTATCGAGCAAGAGCTGCTGGCCTTAAACTTCCAATTCCCTCTCGAAAGCAGCAACCGTAGCAACAACGACACCAACAATGGTAGCAGCAATGGTAGCAGCAACGGCAGCCCCAAAAACTGCGAGGTAAAAATCGACTGGTAATTAAATTATGCCGGAGAGATAAGTTTGTTTCTCCGGCAGCCAATAGCAAACATTTTTCACCACATCCAAAAAAGGCTTCCTCTCATAGCAGCATAGGTGTATCTCCTGCACTTTGAGCAAGCCGATATGTCGAGTCGTCGGGCGCAACACTATGTCGGCTGCACAATCATATTTGGACGAAAGGCTTCTTCTGATCTAAAAAAGGTCGAGGGGCAAAGTTTTGTGGCGCTGCCCGAGAACATCACTTTCAAATGAATAGCGTATATACTTGAAATAAAACTATCGAAGATATTAAACACAACGAGTCAGTACAGCTATGTCTGCTAAAGATGTCTTTCACGAAGTCGTTAAAATCGCTCTCCAGAAAGATGGATGGCAGATTACTCACGATCCATACACTTTACAAGCAGGAACTCTAGAACTTTACATCGACTTGGGTGCCGAAAAGGTGGTGGCGGCCGAAAAAGACGGACAGAAAATTGCCGTTGAAATCAAAAGCTTTATTGGCCCCTCCAAAATCTCCCAGTTTTACACAGCATTAGGACAATTCATTAGTTATCGAGCAGCTTTGCAACAACAAGAAACTGACCGCACTTTATACCTAGCTGTACCCAGCAATGTCTACGATAGTTTTTTCACAATGGGGTTTATTCAGTCTTTAGTTCAACAAAATCAAATTCATTTAATTGTTTACGATATAGAGCAGGAGGCGATCGCACAATGGCAAATGTAGACCTTTACAGACAACACATCCAAAATCTGCTCTCCCAACACGCCAGTCTGGTGTGGGATGAGCGAATTCAGGCTCAAACTATCTTTGATACCGAGCGCGACCATTATCAATTAGTATATGTGGGCTGGCGCAATCAGCGGCGAATTTATGGCCCAGTTTTGCACCTGGATATTATGGACAATAAAATTTGGATTCAGCAGGATGGAACCGAGGTAGGTATTGCCAATGAACTTGTAGAATTAGGAGTTCCTAAGCAAGACATTATACTTGGCTTTGACCCCCCTAATATGCGACAATTAAGTGAATTTGCCATCGGATAAATTACGCTTAAGTGTTAAAAATATTAGCTTTTTTAAATGCTACTTTTTTTAACACTTAACCGCTTTCATCAGGCTGCATAATTTTTGCAACTGGGTGTTAGGTTTTGTACTTCAACTCAACACCCAGTTGCTTGTGCCTAATTCCTGTATCTATTGCTTTCGCCAATGCGCCTCAACTCCTCGTCCCCGACATTCCAAACGCCTCGCATCCCTTTCCCGGCGCAAGAGACGGCGAATCAAATCAATTCCCACTGTTGGACACCGTTCCTGCAATTCCCTAATCGAGAATTCTTGAGGCAAATTGTTAATCGCATCCAATACGATCGCCGTTTTAGTTCCTTTTGCAGAAGTAACATACCCTACCCGCTGCTCAAACTCCCGATAAGCTGATAGCAGCATGACTCCCAAGAAATACTCCCACCAAGGTAATAAGTTATGCTGCCCTTCATGCCATCCTTGGGAAGATTGGTAAAGCGTATCGTAGTAACTCTCCTTAGTTCTCTCCACAATCCGTTCTAAACTAATAAATCGCCCCACCTCATAACCAGCTTTGTATAGCAGCAACAAAGTCAGCAACCTTGCCATCCGCCCGTTTCCATCTAAAAATGGATGAATGCACAAGAAATCTAAAATATAAGTTGGAATCAGCAATAAAGGTTCTATCTCGCCCGATTCCCAGAGGCGATTAAACCGTTCTTGCAGGCGTTCCATTGCCGCAGGAGTAGCATAAGCAGGAGTAGGTTGAAACCTCACCACTTTAGTCCCATCAGGATAAGTGGCGCTAATTTCATTATCCACTGTTTTCCAGCGCCCGCCTGTATTAACAGCAAATTGGTAAAGGTCGCGGTGCAGTTGTAAAATGACACCTGTACTAAAAGGAATGTGGGTATAACTGGTGTGAATTGTAGTTAGCACGTCCCGATAACCCGCAATTTCTTGTTCTGAACGATCGCGCGGCGTTGTTTTTTCTGTTACTAATTTTTTAATCCGTTCTAGCGGCACTGTAATGCCTTCAATGCGGTTAGAAGATTCGGTGCTCTGAATAACCGCAGCTTGGCGCAAAGTGCTTAAAACTTGCGGGGCTTGTTGCTTGAATAACTCCTGCTTGCCCTTGTACTCTCCAACCAAGCGAATCGTTTGCAGAAGTCTTTGATTGAGCAGTTGACTTTCAATGAACCCCGATTCAAATGACAGCATATCTATTTTATCTCCCTTTCTATGAATGCGTTAACATCTAAAATTGTCTTGTAAAAACCAGAAAAATCTGTTATTTTATCCTGAGTTTAGGTAGACAATTCAAAAATACAGTTATTACCCTAATGATTAAGCAGAGAAGAAAATTAGGATTGGGTCTAAGCTGGTACGCGAATTTACTTAAAACATCTTATATTTATCCTGTTTGACTGGAAATTTAAGTTTTAATTTGAGTAATTATAACAATTTATCGCGGTTAATGACTCAAATATTGCCTGCGTTTAATCAAAACTTTCTGCTTAACGGTTACGGTTGTGATGAAAGCCGATCGCAAGCAGAACCGACACCAAATCCAAATAAATAAGTAAGGCGATAGTTGCTTTTAGCCATAGCCCTTGCCTCTCTTGTTGTCCAAGGTTTGACGCTCAGCAAATCGGGTTGAGTTTCCAGTTGCTTTAAATAAGAGCGATCGCCCGTTACAAAGGCGAGCGCAATCGCCAAGAACTTGCAACAGCTCAAAGGAGCCTGAACCACCTGCTTTTCAGTAAACCTAACCACAATCCAATTCCACTCTAAGAATAATTGATTGCGGCGCATATCGCTGTCAGCATCGCAGCAGTGAGTGGGCTTCTTAGATTTGCCAGCATAAGGTTCATCAATCTCGACATCAATTCCTATCCCAGATGCAGTGTGAATTACAATAAAATCTGCTGAATAGCTCCTCTGAGATGACGGAATTTTAAACTCGGCTGCTTGGACAACTTCCTCAAAATATTGCTGTAAGTATTGCAAAAAGCGTTGTTCACTCACTCCTTGCCGAGCTTGAGATGTGCCATTAGGACTAACGCGAAGTGACATCAAATCCTTGAGCAATCGATTTCTGGAACCTAACTCAAGTTTGGCGCTTTTTAAACCTGTCTCCAACCTTTCTTTTTCCACCTTAAAACTAGAAAATTCTTGCTGTTTATTCGAGGATAAATGTTGATGGAATAATATATTTTGTTGATTGTACTCAAGAACTTGCTGCTTATACCTGGATAGCAGTTTTTGACGGCAACCAAACACATAACTATAAGCAGCCGCAATTAAACATGAATAAGCAGCTACTACCAGCAGCATTTCCCACCACAGCCAACCCCAAGAAATAGCTAATAGCCCAAGTGCGATCGCACCATAAAGCCAAAACACCCAAATTAACCACAGCAACTTGACAGGTAACACCACAGGTGGTTGAGGCGGAGTCAGCAAAACAACAGGTTTCCCTAATTGTTGAGTTTCTTGAAGTTGGGATGAGGTGGCACAACTAGAAGTTGCCTCTGGCAAAGGATATTGATGGCAGAATTGCATTACCACTTTTGGGTAAAAAACTATAGGATAATTCATAACTTTAAATACTCCTTTTTTTAAGAGCGCGGTCGCGCTATTTTTAAGAAAGTTTTTTGAATTGTATGCAAAAAATCACCCAGTCAAGCTCACAAAATTTAACTCATTCTCAACCAGGTAGCCAGATTCAAAAGGACAAACAAATCTCTCTTAAATCCGACCCAGAAACAATGGCTGCGCTTACTCAACTCGAAGAACGCCGCGATTATTATCACACCTGCATCAACGGAGGATACTAAGCATGAATTTAGCCACAGCGACGCTTGCTCAAAGTTCAATAACTGCGGCTCAAGTTTGGCATCAACTAGAATCAGCAGAAAGCTCAGAAGAAATCGACCAACTGCTGCAATCCCTTTGGCAAACCCAAGAAACCCAGGAACTCGCTGTTGATGCCCATGCCGACTTAGCCGACCAAATTGATGCCGAAATTGCAGGAATTACAGCGCGAATGCAGTATTTGATAGAACTGCATTCAAAAGCTCTCAACAAACTCCAAGGGTGGAGAGAGCGCTTAGATAAAACCGTTCTCTACTTCAACGAGTGCGGCGTGTTAACTTCCGAAATTATTGGCAAACACCGCCGCATTACTGTTAAGGAAAATCCGCCTACCTGTGAAGTTTTGATTGACCCATCTCAACTACCAGAACCCTATCGCCGAGTCGAAACCAAAACCGTAATTTCTGCCGACAAAAAGGCGATTTCAGACGCTTGGAAACAAGGAATGCCTGTAGATGGCACTAGGGTTTTTCGCAAGCGTAAAGTGGTTTACAGCTTGCTTCCCGGTAACAATTTGCACTCTCTTCAAGCCAACCAGACGCTTGAGAGTCGTTCTTCGGAAAAAACGCAGTCCAAAAAACGGCGTTAGCCATCTTTTCAGGTGTCAGAAATGCTTTGTTCTGACACCTGAATTATTAGACATATCCGAATTAGACACCTCCGAATTATACCATTTATTAAAAGTCATGCAACAGTAGCAACAGTAGGTTGATTCCGTGAAAAAAACCCAACAATGCAGATTGTAGCAAGACTTTTTAGAAATGGTATTACCATGTGACACGTTTGTTTTGTAAGAGCGAAGACTTAATTTCGGTCGGTATCTCTTATAAATCAATCCAGTATTGAGGGTTCTCCACTTGTTCTTCGGTGACGTTGAACAACATTGATGCTCTACCTTTAATAACCCCGTCAGCATCAAAACTCAAACCGCCAAACTGCTGACTGTTTTCACCTTCTCCAAAAGCAACGCGAGCAAGTGCATCGCTATCGCTATCAGAGAAATAATCCCGTTGGCTTTTCATAGCCGTAGTTGTGCGAACTACTTTCACTTTTTTTCTCCACATTGGGATTGTCCTCCTGATTGTAACACGCTACTTCTTTCTTCTAAACCCCTCCAATTGGAGGGGGTAAATATCACTCAGTAGCAGGAATTTGTGAAGGAACAACCTTGTCAAAATCTGGACTATTACTGTGCGTAAGTCCTAAAAATGTAAAAACTAGGATTCAGGAGCTAATCAATGAGCAGAAGAAAACTTACCCCAGAACATCGCTCCACAGAATGGGTAGCTGGGGAAGGACTAAAAATCCCAGTCTTTGATATGTCCTTGACTGACGGTAGAGCAAAGGGGCGGTACCAAGCTGAATCCGAAGTGCTTCGTAACTCCCTGCTTGAACTGCTTTTTGAACCTGAAGAATTAGCATCCCTAAGCATCGTTAAACCAGACCCAAATGATAGCAGCTTCGACCCTCTGAAAAACATCGACTTCGGAGAGGGTATTACCAGAAGAGTTGCTTTCAGCTCAGGAAAAAACGTGTATTTTGCAGACAAAGAACTCTCAACCAAACTGTTGAGCGTATTCAAAACCCAACCCGACCACGCCTGTCGCTACGGCTCACTGCTAGTTAGCAGTTGCAACCAAGGAGCCAAATTGTTAGATAGCTCCCTTGACGGCGAAACCTTGCGAGTCAAAATTGTTGATTCTCAAAGCGATGACCAAAGTGAAAAAGCGAAAGCTCATAAGTGGCAAACCGGAGACTGTCACGGTAAAATTTCACCGGCACTAGCCCAACAATTAGGAGGGAATTACAACCGACCTTTTCAATTCAGATTTGCCTGGATGCAGGAATGGGGACAAGAAGACTGCCACACTCCAGAAATTAGCTTTCTTGCCAAAGGAACGCTGTTGCCTGATGCTAATTTAACCTCCGACTTGGATTATGATATCATTATGGATCGCTCCTCTATCAAAGGAGTTGCCGCATTGCAATTAGCTGAACTTATCCCCTGTGGCGACTACGAATTTCCCAAAGCTATACTAGGAAATCGAGGCAACGCTAAAGTAACTGAATACGAAAATTCCTGGCAATTTTCGATTTGGTATTCCAAAGCAGCTATTGGGGCTGACATAGCCACACCGACCAAAATTGAAGCCCAAAAGCTAGCGGACTTGCAAAATAACCGACTGCAACTTGCCAAATACTTAGTGGAGCAGCACGACAAAAAAGCTGCTTTTCAATCTAGCCTTCACGAAGACAGCAGCGGATTACAAGAGGAAACAGATGAAAAAGCCCAACGCAACGAATCCCGGCTAATTTCAATTTTGAGGAACGACAAACTCGGTCAACTCCTCGACTTTCCCAAAGTCGTCGATTTCATGCAAGAACAACTGGCTAAAAAGTGGAAAGACTTAGCAATTAAGGGAGCAATTCATCATGGTTCAGCAATGGCTCAACCTTGTGAAAGCCTCAAGCCCGGTACAATTGTTGCCCCCCACTTGCGACACGGCACAGAAGTCATCGTTACCCGATACCCAATTGTCAGTAAAGATAACATCCGCCGCTACACAGTAGACAACAAAAGCCATCGCGCAGTAACGCAATACAAAGGGTGCGTTGGGAGCGTGTCACTTTTGCAATGAGTATAAATACCCAAAAATACTAGGGCAGAGGTTTTGAGCTATTTTTGGGCAAA
>NZ_JAUBVD010000133.1:0-2751 GCF_036705675.1 Microcoleus sp. AT8-A3 | reverse complement strand
TAGCTTACCAATGCAACTTTTTACTGTGCGAGACCGTCCTGATTCTGTTCCTGTTGCCTGTTTGATAAAAAAAAACCGTAGAAGTTCACGGGGTTAGCGTGGCAGAAGAGAAGGAGGAGTCCGACCAGAACGAGCACTCAAGACAGATTCAGTCAGGAACTCAAGAATATTCCGGTCTTGCAGCTTGAGAGAAGACACGACGGTGAGTAAACGGGCAACAAACAGACTTCCTGCTGCTGAATCTGAACCAAAGCTAGTCCGTCGCCAAATCACAGCAGGGCGAATGGCTCTCTCAGCGGCATTATTGGTCGGCTCTACACCATCTGAGGAGATAAATAACCACAGAGCCACTTCCAACTTTAGTAAATTACGGCAAGTCCGCACAGTTTTTGCCAGTGGGGTCTTTTCCCTCTCGTCGATGTCTAACTGCGAAGCTTCTAGCAAGATGCTCAAAACTTCAGTCTTAATAGGTTCAACCCTTTCTTTCAACTCCGAACGAGTGAGTTGGTCATTTCTAAATTTATGCCAGAGATTGAAAAGCTCTTTTTCCTGCTCCAGCAAGGATTTGCCGATTTGGGCTGAAGCTCCAACTCGTTCGGATATTTGAATAAAATCTCGTTTGAGGTGTGCCCAACACAGTTGCCTGTGATTGACATCCACCCAATTATAGGCAGGGCAACGATCGCTGGTGATCGAGCCACTAAAAGTTTCGCCCAAAACCGTTTGAGCAGCACTACTAGCTCTGCTTAAAATTACCTGAAAGCTCTGAATCAATGGCGTTACAGCCACCCACAGCCAACCGCTGGTCTTGGTGGCATTTAGACCATCTCCATTCCGCTGCTGAAATCCAGTCTCATCTACTCCCACATTCGGCTGCTGCTGGATGTAATGTTGGGCTGCTGTGACCCCATCGCCAACTGCCTCACTCACTTCTGTCCGTAGACGATTGATAGTGCCGACGGACATTTCAATCCCAAATACCGCCTGCATCAGCGCACGTATTTGGCGGTAGGATTGTCGATACTCACTACTGAATAAACCTACATAGGCTGCTGTTCTTGGACCATATCCACCCATTCCTATTATTTCGGTCATTTCTGGGGCTTGATTTTCTTTCCCACAACAAGTACAGGTAATTGGATGAAACTGATGTTCGATGACGAGCCGCTGTACTGGTGGGACTTCCACTACTTGATGTCGATATGCTTGACCATTATTTTCAATCTCTAGGATGCCTCCACATCCACTACATTGCTGTGGGTAATGGTTGATTACTTCTTGACACATTTCGGTCGGGTATAGCTTCCGTTCATGTCCCGAATGTCCTAGTTGCCCACCCCGCTTCTTTCCGGTGGGTTCCTTTCTATTTGGCTTAAATCCTTGAGGATTCTTCGATGGTGGTTGTGATGAATTTGCCGAAGTTCTGGCTAATTGCTCTTTGAGAAGCTCGTTTTCTGTTCTCAGTTCCCCTATTTCCTGTTCAAACTGATCCATCCTACCCACTAATTCGTAAATTAGTTCGAGGATGCTGCCTGGCACTTGCGCCCACTCTGCTGGGCTGATTGCCGCCATTAATTCCGGCACTGTCTTCTCCATGTGCCTCACCTTATCAGATTTTTTGGGTTTTTGCTACCCCCGTGAACTTCTACAAAAAACCAACCTCGGGCCCGACTAATTCTAGCCATTGCTCTCGAATATGCTTTTCGATTGTTTCCAGACTTGATAATTCTGAGACCGGAGTATTTGTGTACATAATCTCGGCAATCTCAGCAGCACAAGCTTTTAAACGCTCCTTCTGTTCAGGGGTCATAGCCACTCCTCCTACAAATGCAGTTCACGCTTCCGTTGACGCTCTACCTATTATCCTCTCTGGATAGCACTTTTACAAAATCGGGATGCTCCCCATTGTAATTCTCTCCTTTACTTTTTACACAAGTCTATCACATCTTTAAAAAAATGGTATAACCCCGATTGTCAGCAAAGGATTAGGGAAAAATAGTGAAGGCTCAGGGCAACTCGACATCGGCGGCTTCGCTCTACAACCTTTTAGCCATAAGCGCTTGCTCTACTCCCCCTGTCAGCCGCAGAACGTGGATTTCATTTCAAACAAGCGCGTTCACTAATTATAAGAGACAGTAGTAGCTCAGGTGATGGTGCAGTCGCGTAGTATAGGTTGCCAAGGGTTTGTGGCTTGCAAAAAATACCGCTGTTCTACAACTGTGTTATTTGCTTGGAAACCCTACGGGTTTCCAAAATCTACATACGTACTGCATCTATCTACATATGTGCTGCATAGTGCGAAACCCTACGGCCTTCGGACATCTACATACGTGCTGGATGTGTTTTGCTCAAAGTGTGCTACGCTTCGCCCTCAAACTTGCTCAGCAGTTCTTGCAATTTCACCTTACCGTCTGCGAACTTTCTCCCCTTCATCTTGAGAATATTCTCAATAATCCAAGTATTAGTTTTGCCCACTTCCCGTGACTTACAGATTTCCGCATACAGCGATTTATCTAGGGGAGTTGGCTCGGAAGCGGTAGCTAAGGTAGTCACTTCCGGTTCCGGTAAGTCCGCGCTGTATATAGCCTCCAGCGCTTGCCGTGAAGCTTCCAAGTCTTCCCCTGGGGAAGCTAATATCGCCTCAGCTTCCTGTTGGCGCTGCTGCTGACTTACATATCGGGACTTAAACAAATTTTAAGCCCAAACAAAGCCTAAACTGGCTTTATAAGCGGAGAATACGTCCCAATTTTG
>NZ_JAUBVD010000132.1:0-2808 GCF_036705675.1 Microcoleus sp. AT8-A3 | reverse complement strand
GGCAGCAGTTGGAGTTGGACTCGCAGCGGGACTGAGTATGATGATGGGAGGAATAGTTGGAGTGAAAGTTGGTCGAAGTCTAGTTGGGAAGATGGGGAGTATTTGCCGGGTGAATATGAGGTGACGGGGGGGTCATTTCACCCGGAAGGAACTGGGACGCAGATGAATAATTTGCCCGAATTTGGGGAGGCGCCGCGGTTGAATAAGGCGCCGAAACAAGATGTGCCACCGGATTTAGTGAAGCCTCCGAAGCCGAGTGATGATATTTGGCAGTTGCCGACTGTGATTTTTAAAGAGCCTCAGTTTAAAGAGGTTTTTGGTAGTAGTGGTTCTGATTCCCCTTCAGGTGGGAGTGGGAATGATGATTTAGCGAATAATCCGTCTGGTGGTTCTGGTGGTGGTGGTTCTGGTGGCAAGTTACCTCCAAACAAACGCTCTGCACTAACAGAAGTTATTCAAAAATTGTTGAAGTTTTTTAAACCTCTTGGAGAGTTTGTTGCTGGTGCAGTATATCAATGGTTGCGTAACAACGGAGAACTTACTAGATGGTTGTTGCAGGTTTTAATCCCTGGATGGAATGGACTTGAGCAAGATGTAGAGCGCAATCTGCCTAAAACCTGGTCTTTCCAAGCAGGGCGAACATTCGGAGATGCAGCGTCAATTGTTACGGGGATTTTAGAGATAATAGGAGGTGGCGGAACTGGTGCTGGAGGTGCAGGTTTATGTGTAACAGGAATTGGTTGTATTGCAGGTGCTCCTGCTATAGTAGCAGGGACAGCTCTAGGGCTACACGGAGCAACTACAGCTTCGACTGGCTTAAAGAATATAGCGAGGTTGCTTGGAGTAGTTTTTCACAGTACGACGGATGGCTCAGAAAGTGGAGGTCCGATTCGCGGTGAAGGTGAGATTGACCCAAGTGCAGTAGAGTTAGAAAGAGATGCCATACGGATTTCTAACGAGCTTTACGGCAACGATCCAAGAGCTAAGAGTAACAGAGTAATTGCGGTAGGGCGGGTCATAGATGCACAAGGTAAGGTGAAAAAAGTTGTATCTAATGCTTTTGGAGAATTTTCACGCGACCATAGAAAGTTGCTTGAAAATCAAGGATATATCGTAATTCCAAACTCCAGAGGAGGAAACTTGCATGCAGAGGAGCGAATGATTTATTGGGCTGACTCTGAAAAAGCTAAAGGAACAATAGTTGGAATTGAATCAATTGGGGTAAGCCATGCAGATGGAATTTGCGAATATTTCTGTCGGCCATTGATGCAAGAGAGACAGATAAGACCTGGCAGTCAATGGAATCCTACCTGGAAACCCGGCCCGAACAATCCTAGACGAAATGAATCACCCAGACAATAAAAATCACAAATGAATATGCATTTTTTTGAATTTGACACCCTAAAAAAAGAGCTCGAAGACCTTCCCGAACTTCACAGAGTTGCGTTTGCTGCTGCTTGTTGCGAACGAATGCTTCCTAACTACAACGCTTTTTGCCAAATAGTTGACTGGGGAGTGCCTGAAGTGCCGAGAGTTGCATTAGATGAAGTTTGGCAAATCCTCCAAGTAAAGCTTGTAGATCCTGTAAAAGTCAATCAATTAAGAGAGGATTGCGGTAGGGAAGATGTATTTCCAGACTGTCTTGAATTTGGGGACGATTCTTTGGAACCCCAGGAGGCTCTGATCGCTATCCGCGCTACTCTGACAGCCTGTCTCGATCCTACTGTAGAGAACATTGTTCACACCGTCAAATCTGCCAGACATACCATTGAAGCTTACATACCTTACAAAGACACTTCTTTCAATATCACCTGGGAAAAAGATGGAGAAGAACAGTTTTGTTCAGCAATAGCCAGTCATCCATTTGCAGTTCGAGAAATGGCTAAAGAAGCAGAAGATTTGCAAAGGTTGAAGGAAACAGAAATTTTAGATAAGGATTTTCTGGAATGGCTGCGTACCTCTTTCAATAATGAAGGGAAAAGTTTGATCGATCTTGGGTGATGATTTAATGAATATGCGCTTTTTTGAGTTTGGCATCCTAGAACAAAAACTGGAAAAACTTCCCGTATTTCACAGAGTTGCCTTTGCTGCTGCTTGTTGCGAACGAATCCTTCCCAACTACAACGCTTTGTGCCAAATGTATGATTGGGGCGATCCCAGCGTACTCAGGAATGCGCTAGATGAAGTTTGGCACATTCTCCAAGGAAAACCAATAGATGAGCTCAGGATAGAGCGATTAATCAATAATTGTGGCAGTGATAATATAGCTCCTGATTCGCTTGATTTTGGTAGTGATAGTTATAAATTACTACAAGTTATTGACGCTATCTGCACGACTTTGAGAGCCTGTAATGAGGCAGCTACAAAAGAGATTGTTAGAGTAGTAAAATACGCTAGGAATACCGTTGAGTTTTCTGTAGCCTGGGAAGATGAATCTTTCAATATTAGTTGGGAAAAGGACGGAGAAGACAAATTTACTGAAGCCATTGTCAGTCATCCATTTGCAGTTCGAGAAATGGCTAAAGAAGCGGAAGATTTGCAAAAATTGAAAGAAACAGAAACTTTAGATAAGGATTTTCTGGCATGGCTGCGTACCTCTTTCAATAATGATGGTAAAAGTTCGATCGATCTAGGTTGAGCTACGGGAAGTTATGCTTTGTCTAAATTGACGACTATTATAGACCGATCTTCCTTATCTAAGTTATCGAATTTACGGGCGATCGATTCTGTGGGTGCTCGAACTTTTGTACACAAAACTTTACGGGCGCTCGATTCTTTCGGCGCCGGACTTTACGGGCGATCGATTCA
>NZ_JAUBVD010000096.1:0-13752 GCF_036705675.1 Microcoleus sp. AT8-A3 | reverse complement strand
ATCTACTGAATATGCTTTCATTTGTGTATTTTTTTAATCTATTCTTATTGTACCTCATAACACCCGGAAGTGCTGTAGTTTCAAACTAACTAATTGATGCGCTTCACCCTTCATTCAAGAAGAATGTGTGGATTCGGACTTAATCAAGTTTTTAGTGCGTGATTTTTAGTGAGCTGCCAAGCTTTTATTAAGAATAATGTTCCCGTATTTTCGGCAGCAAGTCAATCACGGAAATTACTGATATTTTCCGTCGGCTACTGGAAAACTGGCAGTGTCCGCAACAACTTAATAGCAGAGCATATGTGAAGGTTGCTGCGCTAGTTAGTTTGTTTGACTGATAAATTGTGATTGAATTGTTAAAATTTTACAGATTATTTATCAAAGTAATGTACGTTACTCAGCCAAAATACTTAGATTTTTGTAGGCTGGCATTTCAAGCCTACTTAAATTTACTGACTGGAAATTACGGAACAACGGGAGCATCTCTGTTTGGCTTTTATAGTGCGAGATATTCAATAGTTCGCACTGTAAAAAAAATGCTTTTTGCAAAAATGAAATGCTCCCTGTTGTTCCCTTGTTCATAATAAATGAAAGAATTGGCTGACACGTAAACATCCGAACGTTCTTGAAAGTAAAGTTTGACAGCTTCTACGCTGTAAGTCATGTAATCGCGCGTGATGTCGCTTTCAGCCATCGGCTCTCCGTCGCTGCTGGGATATTCAATTTCTAGTTGTTCGACTTGAGTTAAAATTGTCATTTTTCAATTTTCCTCAAAGTTATTAATTTAATGTCCGGTAAATAAGTTTGGTAGGGTGCGTCGCTGCGATATCTTGGATAAAACTTGCAGATTATAGATGGCGACGCACCTGACACGGGATATCGTAATATTGTGTGTATCACATATACATGAAATATGCTGTATAAACGGAGGACACGGCACTGCCGTGTCCCTACAATTAATGGGGTATGGCCACTCCAAAAGCCGTGTCCTCGGTATGATTCCGATGCAGCCGGAAACGATATAACATCTGTTTGAGAGTCTACAAATACAGACTATTTAAATTCTAATTAATCCCTCTGTCTAAAATAATCATTTCCGAACCAACAACCGGACTTCTAGCTATTAAATTGCCTTCCATATTCGCAATTTCTAACTTGCTGAAATCGAGTGAGTTAGCCTCCTTCCACATCTTCGTTGCTAGTTGATTTTGCTCAACTGCGCTGAGTTTGTACCAATCTTCAGCGACTTTTACTGTCAAAATGCTGCTGGCAAAATTAGCTTGAACAGACTCAACTAAACCGCCGCCCAGTCGATTCTTAATGTCAGTAACTTGATTTTGAATCGCAGCAATCAGAGACTGTTCGGGCGTCAGCGGTGGCGGTGGGATAATTTCTACTGGTTGCGGTTTTTCCGGCGCCACTAAATCGGGCAACTTGCTTTTGAAGTTAGTAGAGATTGGCTTAGATGGTACGATCGCCTCTGGGGATTTTGGCGTTCCCGATGCCATAAAATCACCAAAAGTTTGCGGCGACTGCTGCGCTGCTGGCAAAGGCACTTTTGCTAATTTCTCCGGCGGTTTGGCTGAGAAACTGTTGAAAGTTAAACCGACTACAACGATTAGAATTGCTGCTAGGGCGGCGTTTAAAATTGGATCGGACAGCTTCTGGTTCGTAGATGGTGGCAGTAGCGATCGCACTAGCCGCACAATACTTTTCCAAAGTACAGCGACTTTCTCTAAAAAACTCCCTTCCGGGCGTTGGGATACAGGCTTTTTCTCAACTTTTACAGCAACTTTTGGTGGCACGCTGTTAACTTCCACAGCAACAGCCGGAGGAGTTACTGTTGCTGAGTCAGAAGTGGTGGGTGCGATCGGCTTTTCTTGCTGCAACGAGGGTTCGGCTGGTACTTTTTTACCTTTTTTTCCCAAATTCCCGATCGAGGCCATCAAAGTTTTGATTCTCTGATTTTTGGGAACCGCGCTGCTGGCATTTTGAGTTTTGCTGCCAGTGGGGGCAGACTTTGGGGCCGAAGCAACCTCCGGTGTCGGAGATTGAGAGGGTTCTGGAGTTGGTTGGTTTAGTTGTTCTTCTGACATTTTCTCTGCCTTGGGGCGTTGCAAATATATGTAAACGAGATAAATTTTAATTGAGCCATCTCAACCTTAATTTATCATTTAACTTAGTTGTAACCGAATCAAAATGAGCATCAAACGTCGTCACTTTCTAATTTTAGGCAGTCTCAGCAGCTTAGGTTTTGCCGCCGTCTCGAAAATGTTTCAGCTTCGGAGTGCCGGGGGTACAGACGCCAACGCTGCTGTCCCTTCTAACGTTGAGGCAGAAAGGGCGATCGTCCCTTTACCGGCCTCACAGCCTATTTTACGCTTTATTTCGGTAGCCGACACCGGTACCGGGGCTGAAGGTCAGTATGCTGTGGCTGAGGCGATGACCCAATATCACCGGGAAAACCCTTTTAATGTTGCTGTTCTCGCCGGCGACAATATCTACAATAACGGCGAAATTGAAAAAATCAATGCTGTTTTCGAGCGACCTTATCAGCCATTATTACAGCAAGGTGTAAAATTTTATGCTTGTCTGGGAAATCACGATATCCGCACTGCTAACGGCGATCCGCAAGTTAAATATGCGGGTTTTAATATGCAAGGTCGCTACTATACTTTTCGGCGAGATCCAGTACAGTTTTTTGCTTTAGATACCAATCACAATGCGGATTGGAAAAATCAGCTTGTTTGGCTGGAAAAAGAGTTGAGTCAGAGCACCGCACCTTGGAAAGTTGTGTTCGGCCACCACCAGATTTATTCCTCTGGCGTCTACGGATTGAATCAACCTTTTATTAAGACTTTGACGCCTTTGTTTCAAAAGTACGGCGTGCAGCTTTATATCAACGGACACGAGCACAGTTACGAACGGACTCGATCGATTAACGGTACGACTTATTTAATTTGCGGTGCCGGCGGGGGCACCCGTGCGGTGGGGCGTTCTGAGTGGACGGAGTATTCTGCTAGCCGCCTGAGTTTTGCGACGTTTGATGTCTATGAAGACCGGATGTTTGTCAGTTCTATTGGTACTGACAAACGGGTTTTTGACAGGGGAGTGATCGAAGTGCGATCGGCTTAATTCAAATTATATTCAGGGGACAACAAAATGAATAGGGGTTTTAGAGCCAATAAAACTGGTTTTGTTTTAGAAACAACTGTAGAAGGTACGTTGAGAGGCCACGGATATCTCGAAATATGTCCCCAGTTGCCGAAAAAGCGCAAGCGAGATTGGCTCTTAAGCTCTACTGAAAATTCCAAGCGATATGCTAAACAGGTTTATATCGGAGCTAGCATTTATGAAACTGAAATAAATGTCGATTTTTATATTGTTGGTTGCGGTTTGTTTCCTCTGGGTCTAATTGTTGAGTGCAAGTGGCAAGAAGACAAAGGTTCAGTAGATGAGAAGTATCCTTACCTTAATTTAAATATTAAAAATTGTTATCGAGTTCCTACTATTGTTATAGTGGGTGGTGATGGTATGAGACAAGGTTCGATCGACTGGTTTAAAAAACAAATTCCTGACAATGACAATCTGTTGGCAGTTCACAAGCTCGAAGGTTTTATTACCTGGGCTAACAAATATCTGTAACAGGAATTATGGAACTTTGCCTCGTGTGGGGAAACTACGTATTGCTCCTACAAAATATGCTTAGGAGTGCGAATTAAATAATTTACACTCTTGAAAGTGGGAAGTAGGGGTTGGGCTTATAGCCCATCCTTTCTGGACGGGCTTTCAGGCCCATCCCACAAGAACCATCACGCATTCTAAGTTATTTAATTCTCATTCCTTAATTAGAGACTTTCCTTAAGGAAGATTTAAAATAAACGTATTAATACTTCTTTGATTTTGCCACGCTTAAAACTATTAGAATTAATTCCCCTAGATGCTGATATTTCAATGAGTTTTGGCAGAGATTGATTGGGGAAAATTTGAGTATCGCGGTAGATTTTTTCGATAAAATCGCAGTTAGAATTAGACAGCATAACTTTCACGCCTCGTTCTGCAAGTTCTGCAAAAATATCTCTCAGTTTAATCTGTTCCGATTCTTTAAAATTATCCCGGCTGTAAGTCGTGAAGTTACTGGTGGCACTGATTGGATAATAAGGCGGGTCAAAATAAACAAAGTCTTCGCTGCTGGTAGCAAAATCCAAAATTTCATCGAATTTTCTGACTTCAATTTGAGCGGGCGCGAGTAAAGATGAGACCGATCGCAGTAAATCTGCTTGACAAATGTTAGGATTTTTGTATCGACCTATGGGAACATTAAATTCACCTTTTGAGTTTTCTCTGTAGAGGCCGTTGTAACAAGTTTTATTTAGGTAAATCAGGCGTGCTGCTTTTTCTGTATCTTTTTTGTAGGAGCGCGATCGCACCGAGTAATAATAATCTTTATTGTTCTTGCTGTGTTCTGACTGATGCTCCTCTAAAAGGAGAATCAGCTCCTCAACTTTATCCCTGACACAGCGATAAGCATTAATCAACTCAGGATTAATATCTGTTAAAACAGCTTGCAAACCAGGGTGCTGCTGTGCTAAGTAAAAAAATACAGCTCCGCCACCCAAAAAAGGCTCGTAGTAAGTTGTGAACTTTTCAGGAAAATAAGGTTGATATTGTCCAATCAACCGAGTTTTGCCTCCAGCCCATTTCAGAAAGGGACGTGGCAAGACGAAAGAAGGTGCGGCAGCAGACATTTATCTAGAAATAACGGCCCTATAATATTTATCACAACTAGAACTCAATAGACATACTTCTGAAGTTGTTACCGGAGGTGGCGTGGCATTAAACAGAGAGTGCTGGAGCCATCGGCGAAAAGTTTTCGTTAGAATTATATATGTCAGCCTCGCCGGCAAAAATGCCCGATCGCCCGATCGGCAGATTTAGCTCCGGCTGTGCCAAAATTGTCTAACTCGCTCACAAGTGTTACCAGTCAAAGATCGTGCTGTGACACTTTACCCCACCAAGCTCATGCAAGATTTTATTAATAACGTCTCTCGCTACCCGCGCTTTTTCATTACGATATGTCTGGGAATTTTCTTTTTCCTGTTCGAGCGACTCAAACCCCTGCTCGATCGACCGGCAACTGCGATCGCCCTGATTAGTTCGATTGTAGCGACTTTTGTCTTTCTAACTTTTACACTGCGGGCTATGTTAGGCCTGAGTTCGGTTTAAAGCCTGCGCTTGAACGCAAACATCAAGGGCAAATTCAGTTAACACACTAACTCCCAAAGTAACTGCCAACTCTTGCAGGCGATCGCACACTTGATAATAGTCGCTGCGATAGATTGGAAGAGGAAGTTAGTCAGCAGCGTTACGTCAGCGCTGCTCAACCAAGGCGCAGGCAAACATTACCGAAGTGCAGGACAAGCGTTTGGGGCTATCAACATTCACTGGGGAAATACTGCACCTCTGTTTCCCCGGTGTCCCACTTAATCATTAGGAAGCGGCACACCCCGCCCCGCTTTCCTCTCCCGTTAACCTGACGGTATCACGAGAGTTTCCAGCGGACAAGACAGATGAAGTTTGAACATATCTATCAATTTTTTCAAGACCCCCCTCCTGTTTATCTAAACAAGGAATTAGCTGTGTGTTACATTCTCTCCGTGTTATTGCGCGGAGATTCCTACGGTACAGAACTGATTGGCCAACTAGAGAGGGAATTCCCCATCTACCGACTATCTGATACCGTTCTCTACAGCGCTCTGAAATTCCTCGAAGATGAAGCCGTAATCACCGGTTACTGGAAAAAAGTAGAAGGACGAGGCCGCCCCCGCCGGATGTATCAAATCCTCCCTGAGTGGCGGCACCAAGCTCAAGACCTCGCTCGTCTCTGGCACGATTACATTGGTCAGGGAAACGGCGCGTCAGAGCGTCGTTCCCGCGCCTTAGAAACCGGTCACATGGGTTAACCGAGTTTGAATCGGATGCCTAAACCCTGGAGATGCTGGCGCTACTTGCAAAGCGATTTGCCTGATTGCCTTCGCTTTGCTCGATCGCCGCACAGCGATTCAAGCATCTACACGGCGCGTCAGGACTTACGCATTGTCACTTGAGAATTAGGGATGATGGGGAGATATGGGAATTGGGTGATGGAGAGCAAAACGCCTTGCAGAAGAAGCTTTCTGCGAATCTTGGTAAAAAAGTGTCTGCGTAAGTCCTCGATCGCTTTTTTATGTAAAGTTCTGTAAAGTAATAGTAGATAATTTCAATTACACAAACTTCTACCGATGGATACTGCTGTTCTTCCTTCTACCTTTGTGCTGACGCTACTGTTGGCTGTTGGCTTGTTTTTCTTCATCAAGGCTTCAGTCAAAGATCGAATCGAACAAGTCAAGCTGGCTTCCGAGAGCGCCCAAGAGTCACTGTTAACCGACTTACAACAGTATTTTGCCCAGAGAGCTTACCGAGTTGCAGCCGTCGATGCCCCCAACTATAAAGTCACGTTTGAGGGTTTTGTGCGGCCGAGTTGGTTTCTAGCTATTTTTCTAACTCTGCTGAGTGCAGGTGGCACTCTGTGCTTGGGACTGGTTTTGGGAATGCTAGTTCCTCAGCAGGGTCAAATTTTCCTAGCTTTGGTACTGCTGTCTCCGCTGGCGGGGATATTTTACTGGAAAAAAGCTGGACGCTCTGAGCAAGTCTCGCTCAAACTCGAATCAGTTGCTGAGTCTGGAAGCCAAACCAAGAGCTTTGTTACTGTCAGAGCTCACCGCGATGAACTAGCAGCCATGCAAAAAGCTTTAGATTTGAAACCGATCGATTATAAAGTTTGACGCGGAACGTTTTTTGATATGCTAGATGCCGTAGTTAGACTTCTAGCTGACAAACAGATGACTCAAGAGCGGATCTCTCGTTGATAAACCAGTGGCTGTTTTTTTGATCGACAAATTCGATCGACAAATTCGATCGACCAAACAGTCAATCAAAAAAAACCATTATCGTGAAAGTGCCAATTGTGGCGATCGCCCTTGGGCTGCGATCACGCCTGTTGCGATGGCTCCTTATACCCTAATTTCTAAGGACTTTTCGCAGAAATTTCAGTTGGCACTCTCCAGACAATGAGAACTCTCGCGCTTTTGTTAAAAAACTTAGAAAAACATTGCTGTCAATGTTTTGAGCTAAACATTTTGAGCTATGCGCGACTGGCTGACACCACAGGAATTTTTTCTGTGGTAGCTTCCAACATCACCTTTAAGCTGGGAAACAAGAAATGGTTCTCTTCTACGTATTGGGCTCCAAATAAACCTTTTTCAGCCCAGAAGTATCTGTCAGTGGTATGCTCGTTACGCTTGACTAACAGCAAAGCTGGGGGAGCAATGCCTTCTGCATGGATGAACTTGCGAGCCGCTGTTACGGGTTTATCTTCGCCGCTCTCGATGCTATATTGAGGCACACACTCTAAAATTCTGCGTCCTTCTTGTCGGCGGCGACTCTTGCGTTTGCGTCTCCTGGCCAATTTCTTTACCTCCTCTGTGAGCAGACAGTATGAGCAGACAGGTTGTAATGATAGCTACCAAATCCGAGGCCAGTATATCCGTTCTAGCTCAAAATTTCAACTGTTTTTAATATATCGACATAATCTTAACATTCGTGCCGATCGACAAAAGTGTAGCGGTTGTGATATGGTTGGCCCCAAGTTCGGGCAATATCAAAGCTTGGGGATCGGTGGAAGCTGCGCGGACGGGGATGCGGGGCAATTTGGGTTCATGAAAGCCCCATGCCTTCAACATAGCTGCCTTCTATCAAAGGGAATAAATCTGAAATCGAGAAGTCTCTCATCAGTAATCGGCAGCCGATCATTTGTAATTTACTTAGAATTCCGTTAGATATCTTAATGTGGCGCTCATGTTAATGCCAGCGAGTTCAGAATTTGTCAAACTTTGCCGTTCGCAGGTGGCCATCGCCGTTAGTTTGGGAGCGAAATTCAGCGCGGTATACCTGACACAAGAGTTGGTAGAAGGCAGCGAAGCAAAGTTGGTGCCGATCGCAGTTTACCCAGAAACCTCAGCCGAATTGGAAGAAAATCAGGGGTTGAGGTTGCAATCTTCCGAAAGCTCGACAGCCAAACCGGTACCGCGACTGCTGGCGCCGCCTGTTGGGCCTGTGGAAGAATCAACGGTAGGGGCGATCGCACCCGATCGACTTCCGGGTAAGGAGCGCACTTCCCATCAGTGCCAAGGCCCGGAGAATTTGTGGCAGCAGCGGATGCAAATTGTGACGCCTCTGATACACGAGGGAGCTGTAATGGGACTCCTAGTCAGCGGTCGGCAAGACAGGCCTTGGAACGAGCGAGAGGAGGCTCAAATACAACAAATTGCTCGCACCTTAGCCCTAGCCTGCATTTTAGACCAGCGATCGCAGTGGATGCAGCAGGAATTGGGTTCGGCCCGGCAAATCCAGGCTCAGGTTTACGACACGATGCACAATTTGCTGCACCAGTTTAAAAGTCCGCTGACAGCGTTGCGAACTTTTGGCAAGCTGTTAGCGCGGCGGCTGGTACCGGAAGATAAAAACCGCAATGTGGCTTTTAGTATTGTCCGTGAGAGCGATCGGCTGCAAGAGTTGCTCGGCCAGTTCGATCGAACTGTTGACACCGGCGAAGCACATCTAAAACTGCGATCGGGCACTTCAGAAAAAGCAATGTCCAATGTCGAATCAATCCGGCATTCTCCTCTGTCGCTGTCACCTGCAGCCAATTTGCAGGAATCCTGTTTTGTTACAGAAGTCTTAAAACCGCTGTTAATTTCCGCCGAGGCGATCGCATCTGAAAGGAATCTGAAATTGGTAGCCGACATGGAGGCGGATTTGCCACCAGTCTGGGCGAACGATCGAGCTTTGCGCGAAGTTTTGAGCAATTTAATTGACAATGCTTTGAAATATACCCCTGCCGGCCGCCAAATTTATATTAAAGTCAGGTACAAAGCAGCAGATGGCGATCGGGCAGGATACAGCCAATTGCCTGCCATAGCAGTTGCCGTCAGCGACACAGGTTCCGGCATTCCTCCCCAGGATTTAGAGCATTTATTTGAGCGGCACTACCGGGGAGAAAAAGCGCAGACAGAAATTCCGGGTACAGGATTAGGTTTGGCGATCGCCCGCGATTTAGTCCGCCAAATGCAAGGAGAAATAGAAGTATTTTCCCCAGTCAATCCTGAATGGCTGCCATCGGCGGAAACTCATTTATATCCAACCGCTCTCGGCACTACATTTGTGGTTTGGCTGCCGGTGAATAAGTAACGAACTCTATTGCTTAGAGACATTTTTTATGAAGCATCTACCTTTATTCGATAAAATTCCCAATTTTTCAACTTCTTTAGAAGTTTTCAAAAAACACTTTTTTCGTGTACGGTTTTTAGCTGCTTTTAACATTCTGACTCTTCTGATTTTGTGCGCGCTGAGCATATACGCCAAACTCAACAACCAGGGAGACGGAGTTGAACGCCTGTTTAGCGATCCTTTTAATTTCTGGTTCCCTTACGAAGGCATTCTCACCGGAGTTTCCGAAGTCCTATGGTGCACCCCAGTCGCAATTTGTGCATTTACTTTCGGAGTGCTGCGCCAAAAAGAGCCGCGGAGTCGATCGGGGATATTCTTATTTTTTAGTGCTTTACTGCTGGGAGTCTTTTTCCTAGATGACAGGTTTCGGATGACTTTGATTATTTCTCGGTTGGGAATATCTAAGAAATTAATTTATTTGTGTTATGGTAGTGCAGTTTTCCTTTACGGAGTTAAGTTTTGGCGATACATCAAAACCACTCCTTACCTGCCATTAGTCGCAGCATTCCTATTGTTGGCTATCTCGCGGTTTGCGGATCCTTTACACTTGCGAAATCAAGGATTACACGCGATGTTAGAAGATGGCACTAAATTATTAGCTCTTCTGAATTTAGCCCTGTATTTTTGGTACGTCTGTCATCATGAAGTTTGGCGGCATTTCCAGCAAAGCGAAAAGCGTTGATCTCCTCCATGATATTACAAAAAAAGCCGTTGCTGAATTAGGGTATCACTAAGGAATGAGAATTAAATAACTTCCACTCTTGAAAGTGGGATGGGCTCTTATAGCCCGTCCAAAAAGGACGGGCTATAAGAGCCCATACCACAATAAAAATTAAAATTGTCAGTTATTTAATTCGCGATCCTAAGCAACGCCGGCGATCGCATAAAAGCCAAATAATTTCTTTAATTTTGATATGGCATGGGAAAATTAGCAAATTTTAGATAGTAAATTAATAATCGAAGATAATATCTGCTAAACTTGTCGTCTGATTTAGAATAACAAAAAGTTTTTCGTTTCAAACGAGCTATCAGGATGTATTAATCTTGTATTTTCGCGCTCAACTCTTGTCCTATATATACAGCATATTTCATGTAGATGTATATCGCGATCGACCGGGTTTCGAGCAACAAAATAAGTAATGATGCGAGAGATATAAAGAAACCCGGTTTCTGGGGTGCAGCTTTAGACACCGCAATGCCATTCCCTTACGGGGATTGAGCCATCGGGGGTTTACTTCATAAACCTGTAATCTGCTCTAAGTTATACCAATTCTCCACAATCTTGCAACAGTTATAAGTTTGTGGTTTGTTTCCTGAAACACTGTAAGCTGTTCTCCATTTAAATTGTGTGTCAAAAATCACTCAAATTCTTGTGGGATGGGCAGGCGAGTCCGTCCCGAATATGCAATTTTAACGCGCAACAGCTTATGCACCGGTGCGGATCTGTGAGATAGTCGCTTTTTTTGATAACTTTTCTAGGGCGACGCACCCGGAGCGCTACTGTTGCATGATTTTTTAGAATTAGTATTAGAAGAATGTGGCTAAAGCCGCAGCGCCTATCCCGAACCCAGAAGGGGGGAACTTGCTGCGGGGAAAAATCCTGTCATAATTCCGATTAATGAGCAATTACCCTATTCTCAGGCAACTGAAAAACGGTATACAATCAATTCAGCCCGATGAGTTTTCTAGGCATCCGCTACGGTGGCGATCTTAGTGGATCTACAGATAGTCGGCAGATCAATAATAAACTGCGTTCCCTGCTCTGGCGTAGAAATACACTCCAATTGACCGCAGTGTTTTTCTATCAGAATTTTTCTGCTGATGGACAATCCCATGCCTGTACCTTTTCCTATGGGCTTAGTAGTAAAAAAGGGAGTGAAAAGTTTAGCACGAACTGTTTCGGTCATGCCCACACCATTATCAGAAATTGTTACCAGGATGTGGGAAGCCGAGCTAATGTTGTCAGGCGAATTGCCGGGTACAACTTCAGTCCGAATCAAAATCTGGGGGTGAAAAACTGCACCATCTTCTCTACTTAGCCGCTCTTCTAAAGCATCTATAGCATTCGCTAAAAGGTTCATAAACACCTGATTGAGCTGACCGGCATAACAGTTCACAAGCGGCAATACGCCATAGTCTTTTATCACATTGATAGCAGGGCGATCGGACTTAGCCTTTAGTCGGTGCTGTAAGATCATCAAAGTGCTATTAATGCCTTCGTGGATATCTACTGATTTAATTTCAGTTTCATCCAACCGAGAAAAATTGCGTAGAGAGTGAACAATATTGCGAATGCGTTCGATCCCTAACTGCATGGAAGAAAGCAATTTTGGTAAATCATCTATGATAAATGGCAACTCTGCATCTTCTATTTCATGGACAATTTCTGCTTCAGGTTGCGGGTAATACCTTTGGTAAAGATTCAACATATTAATGAGTTCTTTAATATAGTCGTTGGCGTGGGACAGATTGCCGTAAATAAAGTTAACCGGATTGTTGATTTCATGAGCGACACCTGCAACTAATTGACCGAGACTAGACATTTTTTCACTTTGAACTAGCTGGAGTTGTGTTTCTTGGAGTTGTTTGACAAAATGATCTAAAGCAACAGATTTTTGGTGTTCTTTTTCTTCACTGAGACGGAGTGCTTTCTCTACTTGTTCGCGTCGCTCTATTTCAGCCTGCAAACTCTGACTCAGAGAAAAACTTCTCAAAGCTGTTAGGATCGTAGTGTATAGCTTTGATGTCGTTAATTCAGTTTTAGTTTTATAGTCATTAATATCGTAATTGATAATAATGCTTTTTTCCGGTACTTGTCCGGGTTGACCCGTGCGTAAAATAATTCGCACTAACTGATTGCCTAAAACTTCTCGGACATATTTAACAAAGTTTAAGCCAGCATCATCTGTTTCCATAATTACATCTAGTAAGATGATGGCAACATCAGGATTTTCTTGGATTAGCTGTCTAGCTTCACGAGCTGAGTAAGCATTAATGAAGGTTAAAGATTTATTTTCAAAGACAAACTTCCTGAGTGATATTTCGGTAGCGGTGTGAACTTGAGCCTCATCATCTACAACTAAAATTTTCCAGCTTTCACTCAGTTTTTCTTCTGTTGTTTCATCTGCAAACAATATCTCGTCATCCGAGTCGATCGCTTCGGCAAAGTATACTGTTTCTGGAGATGGTTGAGTTAAGAAATCGTCAAAATCACTTTTCATTGCTGTACACCTTTATTTTTTACTAATGTGTAGGTTTGAAGTTAGAAAACCTGTTAAGCTAAGCAAAAGGCAGAAGGGAGAAGATTTACACAGCAACCTTTTCAGTCATCCTTATTTTACTTCTAATTAGGTGGACTTACTTAGTTATCTTGGCCAGGAAATCGGAATTAGAACTCTACATTGGTGAATCAATTTGCATCGGTAATTTAATAATAAACTTGGTGCCTCTTCCCACCTCACTTAGACATTCAATTTCACCTTTTAGTTTTTGGGTGACTAAATTGTAGACAATATGTAACCCTAAACCACTGCCACCTTGACCACGCTTAGTGGTAAAAAATGGCTCAAAAATTTTACTTAAGTTTTCTGGGGGAATACCTTTACCTTCATCGGCGTATTCAAACCTTAGCCGATTACCTTCTTGCTCCCAATCAAAGATTAGTTCCCCAGAAATCCCTGGTTCGTAGGCATGAATCAGAGAATTGATTAGCAAGTTTGTCACAACTTGGGACAAGGCTCCTGGATAAGAATCTATAGCAATTTTGCTATCTCCCTTAATTTTAAGCGAATGTTGGCTATTTTTCAACTTTGGTTTTAATTGTAATAAAATTTCATCAAGATAAGGTCTGATCTGGAAAGTACGTCGTTCTTCGCTAGAGCGATCGACTGCTACTTGCTTAAAGCTTTGAATCAAGGCTGCTGCCCGCTCTAGGTTAATTAGAAGTGCCTTACTGCTTTGGGTAGCAATATCGACAAATTCTTCTAAATCCGATCGCTTCATTTTGCCACTTTTATAAATAGATGCAAATTCTGTGGTATTTTCTGCCAAAGCTGAAGCAACCGTGACACCAACTCCGATGGGAGTATTAATTTCGTGGGCAACACCAGCAACTAATCCTCCCAGAGATGCCATTTTTTCAGATTCGACTAGCTGTGTTTGGGTGGCTTTTAAAGCCTCTAGGGTGTTCGATAATTGTTGAGTACGATCGCTCACTAATTGCTCTAAGTTTTGATTAAACTCCTGTAAATTTTTGTAAAGCTGAGCATTTTCAATGGAAATAGCAATTTGGGCAGATAAAAGTTTTAACAATTCTAGGCGATCCGTAGTAAAAGCCCCTTCAGTCAGGTTATTTTCCAAATAAAGAAGGCCAGTCAACTTACCTTGGTGCAGCAGAGGAGTGCAAAGAATAGACTTCGGTTGAGT
>NZ_JAUBVD010000095.1:0-13791 GCF_036705675.1 Microcoleus sp. AT8-A3 | reverse complement strand
CGTCCCGCCCGTCCACTCATGACGGGCGGGACGCCCATCCCACAATAACAATTAAAATTGTAAGTTATTTAATTCGCAATCCTTAGCAATTTATTCTGGGAGGGTGACAAAGATGTCTAGGAACTAGAACGACTCAGGGTTTCTCCCTGTATACGCTGTTGATAAAAGCTAATTTTATTACGAGCTAACTTCATTAATTCTTGCACAGGTTCAGAAGATTGTTCCAGATAATTTACCCGCTGCCCTCCATCTCAACCAACGCCAAATGTACTCCCTATAAGGTATTTTTGGCTCGGTTATTTACGGCGAGATACATATTTTTGCACCTGCATTTTCTGAATATTAGTGCCTTCAAATCCAGCATTTTGAGAACTGAAAAATTCCGCGCGATCGCTAATAGCATTATAGTAGCTGTAAAGGTAATCGCTCAGTTGCTGGCTGCCAGTCGAATAGAGGTTATTCGGCAGCGCGTTTACCGTTATACCTCCGATTAAGCAGTGTGGTGTTTCCACAAATCGATTTTCCCGATTCTGCAGCCCTGTAGCCACTAAACCGTATTGAATTATAACTGCTATATTTTAATTTTTCAAACGATACAACACCGACTCAGTATTAAAATTTTTTCCGAAAACTGGTTCCAGCGGGCCTTCGGCACTTGTCAGCCAAGATAGAGCTTTTCTGGTAGCTGCGTCTGTCCCAGTCAGGGGCCCGAATCCTACAGTCCTAATTTTATTTCGCCGTAGATTGTCAATCCATGCCGAAAGTCGATCGGCTCTAAACGGCACATATAAAACTTGTCTGTCCAAATTTCTCCCGTAAAACAGGTAACTGCGCGAACTTAAAAAGAAGCCTATTCTTTCATCAGGTACTGTATTTTTATCAATATATTCGTAAATTCCGCGATACAGTTCGGTGCGTGCAAAATCTCGCTTTTCCCTCCAATGACCAATTACTATCAATCCTATACAGACACCAATTATCACTATGTAAATCGATTTTTTTCGGGTAGAAAATAGATGATTCAGCCATCCTAAGCCAGGATTGATTTTCAACCATATCGCAGCCAGCGTCACTGACACAAAATAAAATATCGGATATGGTAATATATATGGCCAACTGGGGCCTAATATTTTCCATATAGTATTAAGAGCTTCTCTTGGGTTAGACTTCAAATTATCAATCAACAAACTCCCCCAAACAATACTATCTCCGGTGAAAGAAGAATTTTTAATAAAATCAAAAATTGTGTTGCTAGTAATTCCGAACAAACCACTAAAGAAAACCACTACCAGAACAACTAGATTTGCAGTTTTCAAGAGAGTTGCTGTAGCTGCTGCTGCGACGGCGAGTACGCTTAAAAAGGGAAATCCGTATCTGAGGTTAAAACCGAGTAAAGGGCTGAGTTGACCGATCGACTCTCCGGCAGTACCGGACGTGTAAGGTGTAATTAGATACAGAATTCCTGTGCTGGCGAGAAGTATAATTAAAATAATATTATTTTGATTAATTATTCTGGTTTTACCCTGGATAAAAGCCAGAGGCGCTGCCAATACCTGAAGCGCGATCGCCAGAAAGGGCAGTTGCAATCTAATGATAATTTGTACGCCGACAGTTTTCCAGTGGGAAATATTGCTGGGATTAAATTGAGCTGCTAAAGTGCTTTGCCAAATCTTTAGAAGTGGCGAAGCGGGCTGCTTCTGTACCGGAGGTATGGGTGCAGTTATGGGAGACGGGAAGGAAACAGGATCTAAGGGAATTTTAATATCGCCGACTTCGCCGACAGGATAATTGATTTGCAGCAAGTTTCTCGCATACCAAAAACATCCTAAAAGCAAGCAACAAGCTAGGCCGCCAAGTAACACTGGTTTGAGAAAGTGGCGAATTCTAAAATGAGCTGGTGTAGATTTTTTATTAACCGCGAATCTTTTAATTTCTAATATTGCTAATCCTCCTAAAAGTGAGGCGGCATAGATTATTCCCGTGATTTTTATTCCGGCTAGCATTCCTGCGTTTGCCAAAAATAGCGAGAGTTCGGATTGCGATCGGCTGCTATGATAGGATAAACCTAGATACAAGCCGACTGTAAATATTGCAGCTAGCGGTAAATCGGGCTGAATGGTGTTAACTTGGTTGAGCATCATCGGTACTGTCAATACTAAAGATGCTGCTGCCATACCGTGAATTCGGGTTGCTCCAAATTTTATGCTTAATAGATAGACGGCAATTCCCTCAAGTACCCACGCAATTACCAGGGGGAAAGCTGCTAGAAAATCTTCTCCGAAGGGAAGCACACACAAAGCAGATAAAACGTGCCAATTGTAGGGATATACTCGTGCTTGCTCTTGTTCAAAAATCCAATTTCCGGTGGCATCTAATAATGTAAATGAATGGGTTTGATACCATCGGGCGATCGCAGGCAGGTGAAACCACAATGAATCATAATTGGTTATGGGTTTGGTTGCGATAGTTTCCAACAGCACAAATCCAGCCAAAGCGGTGGCAACAATAATTAGTGATTCTGAGAGAGTCCGAGGTTGATTGAGTTGGGGAATCTGCCACTCGGAGAAGGTAAAAGTTTTGTGATTTTTGGTATAAATCAGGATGAAGCCGATCGCACAAATCAGAATTTCTGCTATAATCACCGCAGCAATATTTAGTCGATCGGCACTTCCTAAAATCAAGCCGATACAAACTTGGGCAATACTCCATCCCGTCAGGAGTACGAGGAGAAAATGGGGAAATGAATAGTTATTGTTTTCTTTCTGATTCTCAAAGGCAAGAGACAAGCTTAAGGGAATCGGCCCGACTACAATAATCAGAAATAAAATTAATTCCCACAAATGCTGCGCTATTAGCATAAGCTGCAAGTTACCATTTTTTATGAGTTTTTCCTCGTTACCCGACTCTTTCGGGTAACGAGGAAAAACAACGAGTTAGCGTGCTGGTTGCACAAAACATTAATTTTCTTGTGGGGAGTAGGGGTTTGGCTTTTCGACCGTTCCACAAGAAAATTAATCTAGCCAATCCCCAATTTTTACCTGTTAGCTTGCTTCTGAGTTTTGGGTTTGACGGCTTCGGTATCTTTGGGCTTAGAAATGTCAGCTTTTAACAGTTCCGGGAATGGCGGCTGGAGGTTGTGAACTTCGATGTCCATTCCCAGTGGCAGAGGTGGCAACTGGGGCAGATCGTTTTCCCAATCCTTGAGTGAGTTAGCGGTTTGTATTTCCACCATTTTCGGGATTTGCGGTACTTTGGCGGTTTCCAAACTGCCGATCATTTTTGCCAGAGCGAATTCTAGCTGAGATCCCGGGTCGATCGCCACCCAACCCCGATCGGTCATTTGCCGAACCTCGAAGTGAAGGTGAGGCCCTGTAGACATTCCCGTACTGCCGACGCGGCCGATCGTCTCTCCCTGTTTCACGAACTCTCCCGGTTTCACAAACAGTTCCGAAAGGTGGGCGTAGAGAGTTTCCTGAGACTTTTTGTTGTGGTTGAGAACCACCGTCAAACCGTAGCCACCCAACCAATCGGCGATCGCCACTTGACCCGCATAGGCCGCCAGTACGGGCGTTCCCATCGGGGCCCCCAAGTCTGTTCCGGTGTGAAACCTGCCGTAGCCCAGAACTGGATGAGTCCGCCACCCAAAGGGCGAAGTAATTGCCGAAGCAATAGATAGCGGGAACAGCAAGCTGGTGTTGCCATTGCCGGGGACGCCTGGGGGACGCGGCGTGAGATTGTAGTAAGCAAAACCGGTATTGCTGCCACTGCTGACACTAACGGCACCGACTTGAACCGGCCCAAGTCCCATGCTGGGCGCTGGAGCGCCGCCGCCGTAAGATGCAGATCCGGCATAATACCCAGTGTCTGCGGAGTATCCAGTGTCTGCGGAGTAGCCGATGTTAGCCGAGTATCCAGTGTTTGCCGAGTAGCCGGTGTCTGCGGAGTATCCTGCGTCTGCGGAGTATCCTGCGTTCGGCGAGTAGCGCGGGGGTGCGTAACCAGATGCCGGTGGGTTTGAATCCCTCCAAACCTGGCTGCCTATTTGTTGAACGGCTTGACCGAGTTTACTGACAGGATTTCCGCTACTATTTCCGGCAACAGTTCCCCGAACATCGCTCGGAAGGCTTTCTGGCAGATTTCGAGGAGGAGGGGCTGCAATATAGCCGTCGTCTGCGATCGGAGGTTCCTCTCTGTAGTTGGGTTCTCCGGCATCTGCCGTCACCGGCTCGGAAACAGGAGGAGGCGCGCACAAACCGCCTTCTCCTTGGCACCCGGTCGATCGCTCTGCAAACTCTATTCTCGTTGGCGCTTCGTACTCTTGGTATTCTTCGTACTCGCTGGTAGCGCCAATGCTGTAGTCTGTTTGGTCGATTTCAGCGTGGGCTGGGTTAACTGGCGCTTCAAAAGGTGGCTCCTGGGCCGTCGCTTCTGGCAGGGGAATCAGGGCGGGCTCTGGCAGATAATATTGGGTAGGAGGTGGTTCGCTGGCGTACTCCGGCTCCCAGGCAGGTTCGGGATCGAAAGGCTCGGACGGTGGAACTTCTGCCTGCGGTTCAGGGTATGGTTCTGGTTCCACTTGGCTGTATGCGGGTTCCGGGGGCGGGAGAGGAGCTTCAAATAATGGCTGGAGGTCTGCTGCGCCGGGGACGGCTTGTTCTGCGGGCGGAGTTTCGGCTTGGGCCCAAACTAAGCCTTTGCTGAGCAGTCCCAGACTGGCAAGACAACCCAGTCCCACCAGCAGTGAGCGATCGGACAAAAGGCGCGATCGAGTCCGGGCGCCTGTAGGGTTCTTTTTTTGCTGTTTGGTTTTCAAATGGGCTGTTATTTGCTTGTCTGGAACTGGTTTCA
Source organism: Microcoleus sp. AT8-A3 (assembly GCF_036705675.1). Taxonomy (NCBI): domain Bacteria; kingdom Bacillati; phylum Cyanobacteriota; class Cyanophyceae; order Oscillatoriales; family Microcoleaceae; genus Microcoleus; species Microcoleus sp. AT8-A3. Next base: position 8,943 of record NZ_JAUBVD010000095.1, on the reverse strand, counting down.
CGATTTTTTTTCCCAACTCAACAGGGGGCACAAGGATCTCGAAGTCAGGATCGAATGTATGGCAATCCTTGTCTTTATATACAGGCCTAACTGATTTTACCGGGCTTGAGGCAATTTTTTCTGCACATCGAACAAGCTCAAATGCTTTACGCATTCAGTCGCGATCGATATCCGGTTTTTTTGAACCGATGGCACTTGCCTAGAAGTCTGTGACGGCCACACTGTTGACATCCACCCAGGCGTAAACGCACGGGGATTCCCAAACCTCACGATTCAGGTTTCTGCTTCTGTCCCTTACGGGGTTTCGCACCAGCCTTAACAGATTTACTCTGTTCTGGTCTTACAGTCGCTCCACAGACTGACACGGCAAGCCCTGCCGCCAAAATATTTTTTGCCGCATTAATATCTCGGTCATGGCGCGTCCCGCAATTAGGACAATCCCATTCCCGGATATTCAACGGCATCTTGTTAACGATGTGTCCGCAATTACCACACCGTTTTGAACTCGGAAACCATCGGTCAATCTTAATTAAAGTACGATCGTACCAATCGCACTTGTAGTCAAGTTGTCTGACTACTTCCCCCCAACTTGCATCACTTATAGAAGCGGCAAGTTTGGGGTTTTTAACCATATTCTTCACAGCTAAGTTTTCTACGGCGATGGTTTGGTTTTCACGCACCAACCGCGTCGTTAACTTGTGAAGATTATCTTTCCTTGCATCAGTAATTTCTTGATGCACTTTCGCTACTTTAAGCCGTGCTTTGTGACGGTTTTTTGACCCTTTTTGTTTGCGACTTAAAGATTTTTGCGATCTTCTAAGTTTGCGATATTTTGCCTTGAATCCTTTGGGATTGGCAATCTTTTCGCCAGTGCTTAGAGTGAGCAAGCTTGTAACTCCCAGGTCGATACCGACTTGATTATCTGTTCTAGGTAATGCTTCAATTTCAACCTCTACCAGCAGAGAAACTGACCACCTACCTGATGGTGCAAGCTTTACTGTAATTGTTGATGGTCGGCAACCATCAGGTAGTGTCCGGCTCCAGCGAATGGGTAACGCTTCTGTGCTTTTTGCTAGGTAGACTTGTCCATCTTTGAACTTAAATGCTGACTTGGTAAATTCTGCACTACCACCGTTGCGTTTCTTTTTGAAGTTAGGATATTGTGCCCGCCCATCAAAAAAGTTGGTATAAGCCGTTTGTAAATGTCTCAAGCATTGCTGTAATGGCACACAGCTAACTTGGTTCAGAAAATCTAGTTCTTCGGTTTTCTTCCATTCGGTTAACATTGAAGAAGTCTCAGCATAGCCTACCCGTTTGTGTTCTGCGTACCAAGCTTCCGTTCTTGTGGCTAAAGCACGGTTGTAGACCAAACGAACACAACCCAAAGTACGTCGCAACAAACTTTCTTGTTCCGGCGTTGGGTAGAATCGATAGCTGAAGGCTTTTTGTGTCATGCTGACCTTAAGTACGCTATTTCACATAATAGCACGTCTTGTGTGAAATGGTAGAGCTTAACAAAAATTCATGTAAAGCCTTCCTAAAAGGACGGGGTTTGGGCCCTCCGCTTCGCTCCGCCCATTTTTTTGATGATTCGCTTGAGTAAGGATAGATTTCATGACTTTAGCTGGCGATCGCTTGACAAATTTTCCTGGCTCTGAGTGCGCCGGAGGACCTGACGGTATCAGTTGGGACTGGCAGAGTTTTGAAGGCTTGCCCTATCTGACTTGCAGCTTGCTTTCTCGCTGGTCTCACGGCTTTTTTACTCGCGATTTCTCGCCCCAGGGCCCGATCGATCTGACGGAAGTTCTCGAACCTGGAGCTAAGGTTTACCGACTCCAACAGGTACACGGCAATGCGGTACTCAAAACGAGTGAGTTGTCACCCGTTGTGGCTCCGGGCCCGGAAACCGCTGCCCCAAGCTATGCTGAGGCTGATGGCTTGGTTGCCCATCAAGAATTGGAGGCGCTGTGGGTTTGCTCGGCTGACTGTGTGCCGGTGCTGATTGCTGACGATCGCACGGGACTGGTTGCGGCAGTTCACGCGGGTTGGCGCGGGACTGCTGCTAAGATATTACCAGAGGCGATCGCTCAACTTGTGGCACAAGGCAGTCAACTAGAAAATCTGAAGATTGCTATGGGGCCGGCGATCGCTGGAGAGGTTTACCAGGTATCTGTGGAAGTAGCAGCGGAACTGGGAGCCACCATTGCTCCTAAGAGTGCCGTTAGTGCGACAGCAGACGGCATCTGCGAGTTTTTGCATCAACTGCCGCAAACGCCTGTCTTAGCCGATCCAGAACCGGGAAAAGTACGCTTGGATGTTCGCCTCTGCAATGCTCTGCAATTGCAGCAGTTGGGAATCGATCTTTCTCAAGTGGCGATCGCTCCTTTCTGTACTTATTCTGACTCGGCTCGCTTTTTTTCCTATCGCCGCGATCGACTTAAAAAAGTCCAGTGGTCGGGAATTGTGAGCGCCTGCAGGACAAGTCCCTTCTGAGGGCATTTGGCAGAAGGTAAAATTTTAGACGGCCAAGATAAAAATAACAATCTTTGGATTCATTATTTTTTATTTACGAATGCCAAATGCCTTCTAGTTTCAACCTTCGTAAGGTTTGCTGGTTCCTGTTTTAAAGCACTAAAAACTAGCAGCAAAACTTTTGGGAAAGCGGCAGAGCTCCCGCCCCGCTTTCCTCTCTTGTTAAGATTACTCTATAACGAGAGTCTTCAGCGGGTTATTACAATGAGTGAGCCAACTCCCTATCAACTTCTTGAAGTCGATGAAGATGCTTCCTTTGATGAAGTGCAAGAGGCCCGCACGCGCCTAGGCGAGCAGTACAGCGGTGACAAGAAACGTTTGGAATTGATCGAAGCTGCTTACGATGCGATCCTCATGGATCGCCTGCGGCAGCGACAGGAAGGGAAAATTAAAGTGCCCGAACGCATCCGCTTTCCCGAACGGCTGACTCCCCCACCCCCAAGCTTTACTCCGTCTCCTCCGAGTGGCAGCCCAGCTTGGTTGCAGCGGTTAATCGATACTCCTAGTCGATCGGACATTTTGTGGCCGGCTGGGGTGTATGTGGGGTTAGGCGGACTGAGTATTTATCCGGCGGCTAATGATGGTTTACTACAGTTGACTCTGGCTCTTGGGGTCGGCTCTTGTCTTTATTTTATTAATCGCAAGGAACAAAAATTTGGTCGCGCCGTGCTGCTGACTGTGGCTGGCTTGGTTATAGGCTTGTTGCTGGGAGGCTTTTTGGGTTCTTTGGTCAGTCCGGCATTTATAACAACAGAGAAATTTATCGCTGTGTTTACGTTTTTAATTCTGTGGCTGGTCAGCAGTTTTCTGCGATAGTCAGCAGTCATTAGTCAGCAGTCATTAGTCAGCAGTTATTAGTCAGCAACCAACAACTAATAACTGTGAAATCAAGACCTCTGAAAAATAACATCAGCTAACAATTAATAACTAATGACTAATGACTAATGACTAATGACTAATGACTAATGACTAATTTTTGCCACCTAAGATAATCTCAACTGCTTCGCTCAAATTGTTAGCAATTAAATCCGGTTGGTGCATTTCTAGTTGGGTGCGATCGCGAATTCCGCACAAAACACCAATTACCTTGACACCGTGCGTTTTGGCTGCTACAATATCTGCCTCCGTATCGCCAACCATCCAAGTGTCAGAATCCGGCGGGAGTTCGGCGAGAGCTCTTGCCATCAACAGGGGCTTATCTTTGACATCCCCGGTTTTAACGTAATCGTTGGGGAGGCAATAGCGGCGGTTTTCGGGGAAAAATTGCCCTAAATTGCAGCGGTTGAAGGCTTCATCTAGTTCCCTAACGCGGCGCATGGTCATCACGGCTAAGTCTACTCGAGCGCGCTGCACCTTTTCGAGAGTTTCGACAGCGCCGGGAGCTGGTCGATCGTAAATCATGTAGGGTAGGGTGTGGACGGTTTGACGGCGTTTCTGGGCAAAATCGGGGGCTTGGGCAGCGTCTAATCCTGAGAGGATGGCGATTTCGGTTTCGGGAACCCGCGCGCGCTTCATGTCCCAAAACTCTGCCTTGGGGAGTTCGCGCACTGCTTGACCCTCACGTTGAGTCTCGGCGAGACACTTCTGGTAAACTCGGTAGTAGCGATCGGACACGTCCATAATCGGGCCGTCAAAGTCGGTAATAAGTCTCAGCATTTAGCAGAGTATTTTTAAGCTTTGTATACAAATCCTTCGATACTATATCATTTAAAGGTAACACTTTCTTTACAAAAATTGACACAAATACCTAGGGGAGGTAAAGTCTATAGGAATGGTGCTAATTAAAGCAAACATTTGAATTAAACTGTGCTGTTCATCAACTTGAGCGGTTGTCAGCCACATCGGGTAATTTAAAATTAAAGTGTGCCGGATAAATAGTGTAAACCGCTACATATTGTTCATAAATTTCTACCTCAATTGAGGCTGATTTTGACGACACTTTCTGAAAAAAAAGTGGATAAAATTAATATTTTGCCTCATTTTAAAAATAGGCAAAAAACTGCTTGGAGAATCTAAAGTGTACTGTTTGGATAAATTAGCCAGCGGTAACAGGTGATGACATCTGCCAGTATAAAAATTTCCCTGAGAAATCGCAGCCAAACAACAACTAACTTTACCGGCTAACCTTGGAGAGTGATGCTCTACAATAACGAAATACTTCCAACATTAAGTGTAGAGAGCAGCCTCAGAAGTATGAATATTCTTCTTTATAAGCTGTTATCCTTACGCAGGATGGAATACCTCGCAGTCGATCGGGAACTTAAGATTAAAGAAATATCTTTAAAAGTGCAAGATTTTGCCTACATTCATGAGGAAGCAGCCGAAGGAAAAGACGTGCGCGATAGTTTTCCTGAACTGATCGGAATTGAAGGAATCCTAGAAGGCATTATTGAAGAACGAGAGCAAGACTTTCAGTTAAAATCAATTAACAGAGTTCTCAAAGACGGATCTTATTTGTATCTAAATTTGTACATATTTGGTTATAAGGCACAAGCCAATGCTGACAGATTGATTATTTTATGCGAAGATGTGACAGATAGCATTGCAGCTCAGCAAAGCATGGTTCAGGCTGCCAACGAAAACAGTATGAAAGTCGATTACTTAGCTGCGACTGGCGATTATATTGACAAAATTATTAATTCCCTAGGCGATGTTTTGTTCGTAACCGGAACATCGGGAAAAATCAAAAAAGTGAATCAAGCTGCACAGAAATTATTTGGATATACCGAATCGGAATTAATCGGCCAATCCATATCCCTGATTACGGCAGAGGAGGAATTGTTACGCAAAGTCAGCCAGCTACCTCCTGCACTTAAAAGCCAATATTGGCCTCAAGTAAAAGTAGCTTGCCAAACGAAAATAGGTTTAAAGCTGATTGTTGCATTTTCATGCTCTACTTTCGAGACAAGCCCAGGAAGCAAGGATGGAGATAGCGGGCTTATACAAGATTTTGTTTATATCGGCAAAGACATTACCAAGCAACAACGCATAAAAAAGTGTCAAGAAGCACAGTATGCTGTGACTCATATCCTGTCAGAATCGAGTTCTCTAGATAGCGCAACTCCGAAAATTTTGCAAGCTATTTGCCAAAGTTTTGGGTGGGATTTTGGCGAACTTTGGACGCCGACAGAGGCGGAGAAAGAAACTAGATTGGGTGAGGAAATAAAATCTGAAACAGATCCGCTTTGGTGCCTGCCGCTTTGCTGTCCGATCGAGGAAACTCCTTGTTGGCGGCGGGTGGCAGTTTGGCAGGCAGCGGAGGAAGTTAGGGAGTTTGCCGAAAACGATCGGCAGATTACTTTGGCTGCGGGTGAGGGTTTGCCGGGAGCGGTTTCCAGAAGCGGTTCTACGCAGTGGATTACTGATCTTGTGGGCGATCCCACTTTCGTGCGATCGCGCTTGGCAGAGGAAGCGGGATTGCGATCGGGATTCGGTTTCCCCATTCACGCTAGGAGCCAAGTTGTAGGAGTAATGACTTTTTTTTGCCGGGAAGAACTGCCACCGGATCAAGATTTACTTCAGATCATAGCTGTAGTAAGTTCTCAATTAGGAGAATTTGTCAAGCGCAAATATGCAGAGCAAGAATTGCAAGAAGCTGAAGCTTCAATCCGATTTTTGTACGAACAAGAAAAACGCCAAAGTGAAGAATTAGCTCGGCAAAATGTAGCTTTAGAACAAGCAAAATTAGAATTACAAGCAGCTAACATGGAATTGCAGCGGCTCGCTTCGGTGGATGGATTGACTCAAATTCCCAACCGTCGCTGTTTTGATAAAAAATTGGAGTTAGAATGGCAGTTGATGAAGCGAGAAAAAGATTCGCTATCTTTAATTTTGTGCGATATCGATTTTTTCAAACTTTACAACGATCGTTACGGGCATCAAGGAGGCGACGAATGTTTAAAACAAGTAGCCGACATTTTAGCTAGCAACGCTCAGCGGGCTGGAGATTTAGCCGCCCGCTACGGTGGCGAAGAATTTGCGGTAATTTTGTCGCGAACTGATGTGCAAGGAGCAAAGCAGGTAGCTGAAGCAATTCGCAGGGATTTGAAAGCAGCGGCAATTGTTCATGCTGCTTCCAAGGTAAGTGAGTTTATAACTCTCAGTATGGGAATCGCTACTACTGTACCTGCTGCTGGTTCATCGATCGAGGAGTTGATTGGACAAGCCGATCGAGCGCTGTATCGAGCTAAACTAGAAGGGCGCGATCGTATAGTTGCCCTAGACTTGAAAATAGAATTTCAGGGCCCGAAAGGAGTATGTTCTGATGATTGTGAGAGAAGCTAACATCGCTGACGCACCTGCAATCGCACGGGTGAATCTAGATACTTGGCGCACAGCTTACCGGGAAATTGTACCAGCAGATTACCTCGCCCACTTATCCTATGAAAAGCGAGAAAGCAATTGGCAAGAAATCCTGGCAAACGTCAAAAATACTGGCGTTTTTGTCTGCGTTGCTGAGAATGAATCGGGAGAAATTGTGGGTTTTGCTGCGGGTGGTGGCGAGCGCACTGGCAAATATGTATATAAAGGAGAATTATTTGCCATCTATATTTTGGAGGAATATCAGCGTCAAGGAATCGGACGGCAACTCGTGAGAACAGTTGCCACAAAATTGGCAGAATTAAGTTTGAACTCGATGCTAGTTTGGGTACTAGGAGACAATTCAGCCTATAGGTTTTATGAATTATTAGGAGGTGAAAAAGTAGACGAAAAGCAAACAACTAGAGCAGGAGTTGCCCTCAAAGAAATTGCCTACGGTTGGAAAGATATCGCAGTGCTGATTAACACGCCTGTATGACCGAAAAAGTGGAATTTTTATCAATCATCTATCAAACTTCCTCTCTTCATTTGTTCGCGTTCAATTGCCTCAAACAAAGCTCGAAAATTCCCCGCCCCAAAACCTCCAGCTTGTACCTGTTTCCCGTTAACTAAACTAACTCGGCGCTCAATAATCTCGAAAAAGAAAGTCGGTTCTGCAAAAATTGGCTGGGTAAATATTTGCAGCAGCATTGCTGCGGGAGTATCTTCTTGCCAATCTGCCAAAACTTGACAAGCTGCAATTGCTGGCCAATCTGCGGGCAAATAGTTTTGCCGCTGCTGCAATTCCGAGTAGTATGTTGGAGGAACCGGCAGAAAAGGCAAACCGCACGATCGCAAATCGGCAACAACCCCCACAATATTATTAGTTTGCAAAGCCATGTGCTGAATACCCGGCCCCCGATTGGCGCTCAAAAACTCTTGAATTTGAGAATTAGCTGATGCCGGTTCATTAATCGGGAATTGCACCCCACCTTCAGCGTGCACCATAACTTGACTCCGCAAAGCCGATTTCTCAGTCTGAATGTCAAAATTTTGCTGCGGTTGAAAACCTAATATTTTTTGATACCAACTAACAGCACTTGATAAATCCCCAGATTCAACATTTAACACTACGTGGTCAATCCGGGTAAACAACGGCAGCTTATCCGAAGCCGATAGCAGTGAATGGCTGCCAATTCGCTCCACCAGCGTATGGCTTAAATCGCCCCAGCCTGCGATTTTTGCCCGCTTAAAATAGCCTCCTGCGTTTAGGTCTTCTTGAATCGGTTCCAGGATTTTAGCGCCTTTGGCACCAGCTCTAGCTACCGCTAATTCGATATTTTTTACCCGAAAACCCACATCGGCAATCCCTGGAGGATGAAACTTCAACCAACTAGCAGCGGGACTAGCGGGTGTCAGGGGCGAAGATAAAACAAAACATACATTGCCACTGCTGACAACTTCAGTGTGAGTGTGGCTGTTAGCATAACCTGCTATGGATTGAAAGCCTAACTGGCCGACAAACCAGTCGCAGGATACTTGAGCGTTTTCAACGTAAAATTGAATGCGATCGAACTCCATAATCAATAATTGAAAATGGAAACTGAAAAATGGAAAATCTGCTGATTTTCAAGGTCAAACTGCCAGGTAGGGACTGAGTAATGGAGATGTTTCATACTTTTTATTGCGCGCCCACTTAATAATAACCTAAAGATTGAATATCCTAGCTCCCTCTGAAGGCAGAAATAAGTCGGCACTTAAAACAAACCCGTTGTCTGCGATAACTTAGGTTTGACCGCTAGACCTTCGCCAATAGGACTAAGGCAAAAAATGGTTTGACGTGCTACTTATATGGGTAAGGTGCGCGGCAGAAGAGCACTCTACATAATTAGGTGCTGTGCAAGTTCTCAAACCTAAAGATATGATAATTTTTCGGGGCTTGAGGCGCCGCTGTCTTCTGCCTTCAAATGACAAGCGAATTTCTTCATGTGGTACCCGCCACGTGATTTATCTCGCGCAAATCAATCCCAAATCAAAAATCGAAAATCCTCAAGAAAGAGCATTGATCCGTGGGGTCGCCTCTCAAATCGAAAATCGAAAATCGAAGCTGTC
>NZ_JAUBVD010000094.1:0-13939 GCF_036705675.1 Microcoleus sp. AT8-A3 | reverse complement strand
ACGGGCGGGACGCCCATCCCACAATAACAATTAAAATTGTAAGTTATTTAATTCGCGATCCTAAGCTCGATCCCCCCTTGTAGGGGCGGGCACTCTTAGCACCGCCCCTACAAGGGGGGGACAAGAAATTACTCTTGCGTCCCCCAACAATCAGGGGGATGCTGCAAGGGATCTCGCCCGGAATAAATAGTTTTAACCCAAGGGTATTGAATAATTACCTTGTAAAGGGCGTTGTCGAGAAAAAATATCGAAAAAAACATCCTAGCTGCTTTTCTTAAAAAACAGCTAGGATGTTTTAATGACAAGCTATTTCAGGACTTTAGCCTGCTGTTGCCAAAGCTCGATTCTTAGTTTGACCGATCGCCAAACATTTTTTAACAGCAGCAATTACATCTTCCACATCTGCATCTGTTAATTTTGCCGAAATCGGCAAGCTAATTGTATGCAGTCCGATGTAGCTAGCATTGGGATAGTCTTCCGGCTGCCATCCAAACATTTCTTGATAGATAGGATGTTCTGGCATACTCATGTAATGTACGCCGACACCGATATTTTCAGCATTCATAGCGTTGAGAAACTCGTCGCGGCTGATTCCTGTTTTGGCTTCATCTACCAGAATGGTGTACAGGTGATAAGCATGAATGGTATCCGGTTCGGGCTTCGCTGGCAAAGTAATCGGCAAATCCGCAAATGCTTCGTTGTAGCGCTGCCAAATCTGCTCCCGCCGCTGCCAATAAGGAGCAACTCGTTTCATTTGATGAATGCCGATCGCAGCTTGCAGATCCATCATATTGTATTTAAAACCGACCTCCACCACTTGGTAGTGCTTGTAACCCGAGTCTCCGAAGCGCTTCCAAGCATCTTTGCTCATACCGTGCAGCGCTAAAATTTTGAGCCTGTCGGCGTATTCTTGACTGCTGACGATAATCATTCCTCCTTCGCCTGTCGTAATGTTTTTGGTGACATAAAAGCTGAAGCATCCGAAGTCGCCAAATGTGCCTGCTTTCCGCCCCTTGTACTCTGTTTCGATCGCGTGAGCACAATCTTCAATTAACTTCAAGTTGTGACGGCTAGCAATCTCGCAAAGCGCATCCATATCGCAGGGACGACCTGCGAAGTGAACTGGCAAAATTGCTTTAGTTTTTGAAGTTATTTTAGCTTCGACTTGAGCCGGGTCAATATTCATTGTCACCGGATCTACATCCGCCAGTACCGGCGTTGCCCCTGCGTGGATGATCGCATTAACTGTAGCGCAAAAAGTCATCGGAGTAGTAATAACTTCATCCCCCGGTTCTAACGAAGCAGCGAGGATGCTCAAGTGCAGTGCCGCCGTACAGGAATTGACTGAAATCGCGTACTGGGAACCCTTGTAAGCTTTGAAGTCATTTTCAAAACTCATAACTTTAGGGCCTGTACCCAGCCAACCTGTTTTCATGGTTGACACCACTTCTTGAATTTCGGCATCTTCGATCGCCGGGGCGCCGAAAACCAAAAAACGGTCTTTTGAACGAATAGGAGCGTTGTTCATGTTGCTAGTCTTACCCAGTAAGTAAAGTTGATCGAATGGAAGTGTTAATGAAGGCGGTATCAGCGTTTCTTATTTATTTTTCTAGCTCCATCTTGTTTGCTAATACCTTGTGTAATGGCATCTTTTGTATAACAAGCTTAGTAATGACCAGCCGTTTTTCCGCAAGCGCCTGAGTATGACAGAATTTATCTATTTTAAGATATAGAATCTGCAATGTCCAGTCGATCGTATTTCAGTTTATGAGCGATACACAAGCTCTCGCCTGCATTTTGTGTTTTAAATACTTTATTCAATAAAAACACGGGTACTTCTCGCTTAACTTTTCGTAAACTGTCGAACATCTATCCCGATCTAGATTAGACAGCGAAGTTATCTAATTTTTGATTTTTGATTTTAGAATTAAGAATGACTGATTCCCGTCTGGTTTGGAGCTTGCCTGGAGTTAGATTTTTTTGTAGTGGTGTAAAAAGTAGGCAAATTTTGCACAAAAAAAATGTAACTTTCCTGTTATTGATGCAGGTTCAGCAACATTCTGCGATCGATCAAAGCAATCAACCGTCCTCGACCAAATCCACTACAATCTAGGCAGACGAATCTTGTTCAAAACGTCTTGCAGCCGTTCTGACACGCCGCCCAATTGTTCTGACAAAGCTACAAGTTTGCCGTAAGCTTCAACTAAACGATCGCCCTCAACATAAACTTCTGGAGTAGGATAATTTTTCATCGCTTCCAGCAGTGTAATCTCGTTATCATTAGTTGCAGACAGCACCAAGGCAGATCTCAAAGCTTCTCGATTTGCATTCCCAGAAGGAGTGCGAATTACCTCACCCACTTCATCGAGGATTATTTCCCCAACCTTGCTGTTAAGCGTCCGATCCAAAAAGCTTTGACTGACTTTCACCGGTCTCGTCAGACTGTTGCGAACGGATTCCGGGTCTTTTTTTGCTTTTCCCAGCAGCATTTCTAAGCCGGGCGACATTTTTCCAGTTTCTACAAAAATTTCTAATTCGCTGACTGGTAAAGTCATTCGGATCGCACTGTATTTGAGCACTACCTTTTCGGCAGCCACAGCAGCATTACTGTAAAATACAATTCCCGCGCCTGCTGCTAAAAATAACGTCCACCGCTTTTTGAAAAATGCTCGACCCATACTCAAATCTCCCAACATCTTTTTCTACTTCGACTTTGACACATCTTATTAGTTACTGTACAGGCTCAGGTATTCGGGAAATGCCACATTATTCGATCGCCCCAACACTTATACCATTTTAGATTTTAGATTTTAGATTTTAGATTTTAGAACTGCGAATGACTGATCGTCGTGGTTTCGAGTATGGGCCTAGAGTTGCATGATTTTTGGGAACTGGTATTACCGATACCGGATGCTAGGCAAAAAACTCTGTTCAGGACGCTGCTACGGGCCTCTGTGTGGGGGATGCAAACCCTACTGATTCTCTCGCTCTATCTCTCGATCCTAGCAAAATGCCTAACGCCAGCTCTTCTATCAGTGAAGGCTGGCGCTGGGCTTAAATTTATTTTATATATTTAGGGTCTTTATGAAAGCTGACCCCAATTGAACGAGTTACAAGCGGTTTATGATTAGGGCCTTTAAATTTGCTGACCCCAATTGAACCCACATTCTTATAATTACAGGGATCGCTGGAAAACCACGATTTCATAATAATTTCTTTATATTTATAACTTTTTCTTGCCTAAGATAAATTTTTGTCTCGATTTGTACATTTTTGTTACTTGGACTTCGGGGAGCGGCCCTCGGCCCGCTGCTCCCAGCGAAACAGGAACACCATCAGGGCCACCACTCCGACTTGGAGGGCAAAATTGGGCAAAGCAGAGCCAATTTCGCGGCCAGAGGCAATTTTAGCGAGGAAAACCAAGCCGCCGATAAAGCCCGAAGCGCCACAAGCTACATAGACAAACTGTCGCAGAGGCCGGTAGGGAGTGGCCATTTCTGCGGTTAAACGCTCGTATTGTTGGCGGCTGAGGTTGCGCGGGTTTTTTGGGATGTTTGTGCGATCGTCCGAATTTGGAGCTGGCATAGATTTAGAAAATAAGTAAATTAGGATTGGGCCACAAAAACCCGGTTTCTACCAGAAATCCTCTGGCTGAGGTCGCCAATACGGTCGCAAAACCAGGTTTTTGGTCATGTGGGCGCAAGTCAAGCGAATATTAGACTACAACAAATATCTCACAACTGCCGAAACAAATCACCGCTGAAGCAAAAGCACAACTGTTTGCAAACAGCCAATAAAAACACCCAAAATGCCTCCTAAATTTACAATTCCCTGCAACTCGCTTTTGACAATTCCCTGAATTGCTAACTCCAACTCTTCAGGAGAAGTACCTTTGACTCGATCGACAATCACCTGGTCAATATTCAAAATTGGGATAGCCTGAGCTACAATATTTTCTAAATCCCGCTCTAGATAGCGCTCTAAAACCAAAGCCAGTTCTTTGCTGACAATTCCCAGGGAAGCGCTCATCACCGCTGAAGTTTGCAAGCGATTGAGAATCAACCGCGAAATATTTTCCCAGTCAATAGATTTACTCAACCCCTCAAGTACATCTGTACCCCGCTGCTGAACATAGCTGCGAACACTGTCGCGCATAGTTTTTCGCAACTGTCTCACAGTCGAAACCGGTAAATTTTGCATCGACAAATTTTGCAGCCATTCCTGAATTCGCCCGCGAATTCCCAAAGAAATAGTTAACTCTGCTAAGCGCTGATTTGTCGCTTCTCTGTCATCCAGACAAAAAGTCCGCAGCCGAGTTAAAGTGTTCCGCAAACCAAACAAATTTGCTACTACCCAATAAGTGCCGCTGGTTTTTTCTCGAAACCCTTCATCGATGATCGAAATATTGCGATCCGTCAAAAAGTCAATTAAAGCCTGCCGCAGCACTTCCGGTGGTATTACTACCTGCAACAACCACTCAGCAAGCTGAGCAGCCTGAGCTTCCGTTAGCTGAATCTCCAGCAAAACTTGGTCAAAAATTTGATTAAGCTGAGCTTCTAAAAAATCTTCCCGGCGCGCCAAAACTTTGAGAATTCGCGGCACAGATTCCCCCAGCAAATCTCGCAGAATGTTAGCGAGAATTTTAGCCGTTTTTTGCTCTGCGTCTGCTTTTACCTGATCGAGCGCCAACTGTAACAACCAGAGAATCACCGACTGCATCCGCTCGGTTTGCAGGAGGCGGCGCGCCAAGTTTTGCAGTTCCTGTGGCGTCAGCAGCGAACCCATAATTGTGTCGGAAATTCGCTTTGCTAAACGCTCTTGGTTGCGGGGGATCAAGCCTGGAGTGAAAGGCAACTTCCGCCCTTTGATGTAAATAGCTCGATAGGGACGGAACAGCATTTTGATAGCTATATCGTTAGTGAAATAGCCAATAATTCCTCCCACTACAGGTGGGGCCAACAACAGCCAAATGTCAGACGGATTCATAAGATTTTAGATTTTAGATTTTAGATTTTAGATTTACTCCACAGATGAATCTGGGGGGTTGAACCTTGGTCTAAAATTTTGATCTGGGGTATTCGATCGACCGAAACTGCAACCACTTTTAATTTTCAATTGCTTTGACTAATACCAATACTCCCATCATAGCTCCAGCAATGGGGTAGTGGGTGGCGGCGGCAAATCCGGCTTTGTTGGCGATCGCGACTTGTTGCTGGCCGATCGGGAATTTTTCTAAACTAGGATTAATGTAGGCATATTCTTGAGTCATGCCAAATTGCTGAGCAATGGGCACTACAAGAGTGTCTAGATAAAACTGCTGAAAGCTCCGCATTAGGGAATTGCTGGGGCGGTGGAGGTCGAGAATAGCTGCTTTGGCACCGGGTTTGAGCACGCGGTGCAATTCCTGAAGACTGCGGGGGATGTCAGTCACGTTACGCAGCCCGTAACCCATTGTGGCGCAGTCGAAGTAATTGTCAGCAAAAGGCAAGTCTAGGGCGTCAGCTTCTACCCAGGAAATGGGACTAGCAGGGGTGAGAAAAGGTCGATCTCGCCTAGCAGCCACGGCCAATTGTTCGGCGGAAAAATCTACTCCAAATACGCAACCAGTCGGCCCTGCTTGTTTGGCCAGCAACAAAGCTAGATCCCCGCTACCGCAGCACAAGTCTAAACAAGTATTTCCGGGGCCCGCACTGCTCCATTTCACCGCCATTTGCTTCCAAATCCGGTGTTGCCCAAAGCTCAACCAGTCGTTCAATTGGTTGTAAACAGGTGCAATTCGATTAAATATAGTTTTAATTTTTTCTGCGTTATTAGTCATTAGTTATTAGTTGTTAGTCATTGGTCATTAGTCATTAGCCATTAATCATTGGTCATTGGTGATTTATCAGCAGGAAAAAATAATTAATTCGTGCATTCATGTCATGCTGTCGCCAGTCATTAATGCTTTTTTATTTGTTAGCTATCCGCGAGATTTTGTCTTGAATCCTTCGTTGGCTCTTATTTTAAACTCAAGACAGAGAGCCGACTAATAACTAATGACTGACAACTAATGACTGACGATCCCGCCCAAAAACAGGTACAAGCTCCCGACAATCGTCGTGGAAATTCAAAAATTTTAGACTTTTGTTCAAGCTCCAAGATTCACTGCGCTGCAAGTAAATCTAAAATCTAAAATCTAAAATCTAAAATCTAAAATCGATTGACTGATGACTAATGACCCTGAAAACTCGTCAATACCAAAGCAACTTCTTGAGCGGCGAGGTGAACGGTTGTGAGTTCGTCGGGGCGCAGGGAACAAGGTTGTTTCCACTGCATGGAAATTAGGGCGATCGATCGACCTTTGTGACTAACCGGGATGCTCAGGTGAGCTTGAATGCCGGATTTCTGATAGTGCGGCAGACTCGCTAGGTTGGTGTCGAGTCCAATATTCACAACACCCTGAATAGTTTGAGAGGTAATTGCTTCTCGAACCAGAGGGTCATCCGCCAGCCAATTTTCCACAGTTGAACCCGTGGTGTGACAGCCTTGGACTGGGATTAAAACATTTCCTTCCACCAGTTGCAAAATGCAAAAGTCCGCCAAAAAATTATCACTTATAGCAGTAGCAATTGGATCTAAACTTGCTTCCAAACTCGGATAATCCACAGCCGTTTGCATGATTGTTGCTAACAGTTGTATTTGATTTTGAGCGCGATCCAATTCCTCAGTCCGCTGCTTGAGAATTTCATAAGTCTCGGCTGCCTTTTGCACCACCATTTTCAGTTCGTTCGGGTCCCAAGGCTTGGTGATATACTTATAAACCTGTCCTGAGTTAATCGCATCCACCAAGTCTTCAATGTCCGTAAAACCAGTCAAGATAATTCTGACCGTATTCGGAAACTGGGGCACGGTTTTGCTCAAAAACTCCGTTCCCTTCATTTCGGGCATCCGCTGGTCGGAAATGATTACGGCGACCTCGCCTTCGATGCCGAGGACTTCCAAGGCGCGAATTCCGCTCTCAGCTTTGAGAACGTTAAAATCTCGTCGGAAAGTGCGGTAGAGTAAATCCAGATTGTCTGGTTCGTCGTCTACTACCAGCATTTTGGGCTTTTTCGGTCTGTGTAGGGTCATGAGCTGGCGTTTAATTTGATCTAGCTCTGAAATGGCATTATCCATAACAATACGATAAACTCCCCTTTGTACATTTAGGCGAGCAACTATTCTTTGACACTCCCCACGCATAGAATGCGGGGGATTCTTCTCTCAAAGGCTCGACTCTAGACCGATATTACTATCGATCCCCGATAGAACGCCTCCAGAAGCAGTTTTACTCACGGGCTGCCCGACCGCAAGAATACCTCTGTCTCTAATTACTTGTGCTGCTGCTGTATCGCGATGAGTGGTGTACCCGCACGAATGACAACTATGGATTCTGACATCCAAGGTTTTCTTACCAGTATGGGTTCCACATTGGGGGCAAATTTGACTCGTATAGTTTTTATCAACACGAGCAAAATACACCCCGCGCTTCCAACACACATGAGACAGAATCGAGAAGAATTGACCATAGGCTGCATCGAGACTATGTTTACCGAACATCCCCTTTGCCCAAGCCTTAAAATTGATATCCTCAATGAATATCATTCCTGCTTGGTCACATAACCTATGAGCTAATTTATAGTGCCAATCCTTTCTGGTATCACTGATTTTTTGATGAATTCTAGCAATCTTTTTCTGGAGAGCAAGCCAATTCTTAGACCCTTTTCTTTGATGCTTTAATCTTCGCTGCAGTGATTTCAACTCGCGGTGAAGTGCCTGAAAAAATCTCGGTCTGTTGACTAATTCTCCATCTGAAGTTGCGAGGTATTTGTCAAGCCCAATATCTACCCCTAATGGATGTCCTGACGGTGGGCGAGCGGGCAGGTTGACTGCTAACTGGTAGGTCAGCATGACAAAATATCCTGATGCCCTTTTAACTACTCTAATTTGCTTGAGTATAAAACCCTCTGGTGTGGGTCTAGACATTTTCATCCTTACCCACCCAATCTTAGGCAGATTAACCTTTCCATTCTCCACTGCTGCATCCTTAACAGCCGGGAAAACAAACGATCGCATCCGTTTTTTGAAGCGAGGAAACCCATGCCCTCTATCCCACATTGCCACAAATGCCGACTCTAAAACCTTTAAAGTTTGCTGCAATACTTGCGAATGAGGGGTCTTTAATTCGGGACAATGCTTCTTAGCTTCTGCCAAACCTTTGCACTGACTAGCATAGGTTGGTCTAGGAGTATCCGGTGAGATAATATACTCACCAACTATCGAACAAGCATTAACAGAAGACTTACGAGAATTCACCCAATCTTTCCGTTCTCGCAAGGCATAGTTATAAACCTGACGACAAACAGACAACCAAATCTCAAATATTTGAACTTGAGATTTGGTTGGACGTAGTTTGTACTCGTGAGTTACTGTTAGCATGATATAATCATATCATGCTTTTAGAAATCAACCAGGATTTTTCTAAGACTGTAGGTAGCCGCCTCCGCTGCCGAGTTCATCCCCACGCCTGAAGTCGGGGGCTTTCCTCTCGTTTTCCGGTAACAATAGTCTCATAACTCACTTACTATTAATCTATCGCTCTGCCGCGACACGAGCCTTGCCGGTATCCAATTACACATAACTTAGCCTGAGTTTTTGATTCAATTATGACTGATACACCGCAAGATTCCTCCCCTCCTGCATCTGCATCCTCCACAAATGCTGTGGATGCTGAAAAGTTAATTCGATCGCTCCGCCGCAAAGAAGGCACTTGGGTAGAGTGGGGACAGGCCTGCACAGCACTGCTAAAAGCTGGCTACAACTCTCAAAGGATTTTTGAAGAAACTGGTTTTGAGCCAATTCAGCAAAATCAAGTAAGCGTCGCAGCCCAAGTTTACACCAGCATGGTCAATGCTGGGGCTTCAGAGGAAGTTCGATCGCACTTTTTGGGCAAAGGTAGCGATATCTTATACGAGTTTCGGATTCTCTCTCAAGTAGAGCGTGCCGGGGCGGCTGCTTTGATGCTAACCCACAACTTGGATGTTGACGATGCTCGCCAAGTTGCTAAAGCGATCAAGGAGTTTTCGCACTTCGGGAGTCTCCCCCAAGGGTTCACAGACACTCCCGGCGATGCTATGGCTTACCAATGCTGGCAATTGGCGAGACAGAAAAGCGATTTGCAAGAGCGATCGCGCTTAATTGCTCGCGGTTTAAAATTAGCTAGCAGCCAAACCGCTAGGGCGCAAATCGAGCAGTTGCTCGTCGATTTTACCGTAGTTGCGAGACGGGAAGCGCCCCGCTTGCCCGTCTACCGGCTGGATACCGAAGAACAATTGCCGCGCGTTGTCCCGGTTGTCGGCAAATTGCCGCTTTCTACGACAGATTTGCTGGCAGTGCCTTTGCCGGAGGAAATCGAGCCGTTCCGAATGGTAAAATTTTCTGGAGCAGGAGCTTGGGTGGCGATTCCCGGATGGCAGGTAATTTTGAACGCTGAAGATCCGGTGGCGGTTTTGGGAATGAGCGATAAATTGCCGGTACCGCTGCAAGGCAAAGTTGAAGAAGTTTTGATTATTGCCGATCGAGCTCAAAGACAGTGGGATGCTGACAGTTATTTCCTCGCAGATAACGCTGGCAATTTAGAATTGTACTGGTTTGAACAATCCCCGGATATTCCTATTTTGGGGCGAGTTGTTCTGGTGATGCGTCCCAAAAAGATTGTGGATGAAGACTATACCAAAGATGGATGGCAAATTGATGATTAGTGAGTTGACTGTTGACTGTTGATGGTTGTCAGTTGACGGTTGTCAGTTGTCGTTGGTTTTAAGAACGGTTTCTTCGGCTGTTCCCCAATACATAAATTTTATGTGGGTGGAATGACTAATGACTAATGACTAATGACTACTGACTACTGAGGCGGTTTCGGTTCTTGAATTTGCGGAACAGAATGCTGTTTCTTAAATCGATTAAAGCCGTAAACCGCAGCCCCAATTAACAGCAAATAAGGACTGTAAGCCAACAGCCAAATACCCAAAGCAAACAAACCGAGCGTCAATTCACCCACAGAATGAGTCGCTTTCCCCCAAGTTTCCTGCGCCCGCAAACCTAGAGAAGGTTCCTGAGTTTGTTGAGCCGATACTGCTGCTTCTAGAGTTAAGCTAATAGTTGAATAGGCTACTTGATTTCGCAAACTTTTTAACTGAGCGTCAATGCGTTCGATCGACTCCCGAATGTTGCTCAACTCTTGAGAAGCTTTGAGTACATCGCCGACAGAACCCGATCGCTCCATAATTTTTAACACCATTTCCTCGGATTTGCGGAGATTCCGCAGTCTAGCCTCGCTGTCAACTAATTGAGTGGTAACATCCTCAGCCGTCAGAGAACGGTTCTCTACAGTTCCGAGTTTTGCCAAAGCATTTAAAGTAGTTTCTAAACGTTCTTGAGGCACCCGAATCTCCACAGACGCGGTTTGGCGGACACTCGAATCCGGCGGCTTCTGATTTTGGAAACCCAAGATATCGCCTTGCTGTTTTTCGACAATATTAGTAACAGATTTAGTGCTGGCGTCAATAGATTTGACAACTACACTGAGTTGGGCTTTTTTAATCAGTTGGGGACGGGTTGCGGTCGTTTCTGCTGCTTTTTTTGATGCACCAGAAGTTTGTGACCTTTGGGCTGCTGGATCGGGTGCTGGTGCCGATTGTGGAGCCGATTCGGCCACTTGGTTTTCACGGATGCTGGATGAACCTGCGCCGCCTGGAGCGCTGCTGGACGTTTGAGCTCCTCCGCAGCTAGGCAAAGCAATTGTGGAAGATAAAGTTAAGAATACCGCAACAGCAAAACGAGTTGTGCTGTTGTTGGCTGGGTTTGGGTTTGGCTTGTGGGGCGGGGAATTGATTTTGAGGTGAGTTTTCATTTGGGTGACTCCTCTAAAAAAGGCTTGGGTATTGAATTTTATGCTGGTTTTAATTTAAGCTCGAATAGATAGCGTTAGTTTAGCCGATACCGAAATGGAAACGGTAGAGGTTGCAGATTTTTTTATTTTTAACCGCAGATGAACGCAGATAAACGCGGATGTAATAATGACTGATGAATTTGATTCTGATTTTATGCGATCGACAACCAATATCGATCGCCCTGGCAACATTTCCTCTGGGTTAGACTCTGCGGCAGTTTTGCGAGAACAAGCTTGCCTTAAAATTCGCGAAAGCTTGCGTGCGGGGCAGCAAGACATGGCGGATTGGCAAGGCGGTCCCCTTGCTGTTTCGGCGGTTCCGGGGGCCGGGAAGTCTACGGGAATGGCTGCTGCGTCGGCAATTGCGATCGCCCGCAACGGGCTTCACAGCCGCCGCCAGTTAATTGTCGTCACATTTACGCGATCGGCTGCTGCTAATATTAAAGCTAAAATTCGGGAAAGATTGACAGAATTGTCTTTATCTCAAGGCGGTTTTGCTGTGCACACTTTGCACGGTTTAGCTTTGAATATTGCGATGCGCCATCCTGATTTGTCGGGTTTAAATTTAGAAAATTCAACCTTAGTTACTCCCACTCAAAGTCACCGATTAATTCGCACCTGTGTAGAACTTTGGATTGCGGAAAATCCCCGCAGATATCAAGTTTTGTTGGAAGGACAGCAATTCGACGGAGAGGAAACGGAGAGGCTGCGGCGACAATCGGTTTTGCGGACGGAAATTTTGCCGCAGGTAGCTAAAACTGTGATTCACGAGGCAAAATCTTCTGGTTTGTTTCCCGAACAGTTGTTAGAAATGAGCGCTCTTGATACTGGGGATGGTTATGAAATTTTAGCAGTAGCTGGGGGTTTATATCAAAAATATCAGGCTTTGTTGAGGAGTCGGGAATTCATCGATTATGACGAGATGATTTTAGCAGCTTTGCGGGTGTTGGAAAATCCGAAGGCGAGGGCGATCGAGCAAAAGCAAGTATTTGCCGTTTTTGAGGACGAAGCCCAAGATTCTACACCTTTGCAAACTCGGCTTTTGAAAACATTGGCGAGCGATCCAGAGCCTGCTAAATCACCTCCCAATTTTATCAGAGTTGGCGACCCAAATCAAGCGATTAATTCTACTTTCACTCCCGCCGATCCGATTTATTTTAACCAATTTTGTGATGAGTGCGAAGTAGAGAATAAGTTAGCGACAATGGACGGTGCCGGTCGCAGCACCCAAGTAATTATCGAGGCCGCTAACTTTATGTTGCAATGGGTAAATGGTTCGGAATTAGCGAAAAATGAAAAGCCTTTTCGCGACCAAACTATTAAGCCAGTACCCAGCGATGACCCGCAGCAAAATGCAAATCCGGCTCCGATTGGTCGAGGCTTAGAATTGCATACTCCCCGCGATATTTACCATACAGTTGAGTTAATTGGCAAGCGGGTAATTGAGTTAGTTGAGGAATTTTTACCAGCCGATTTTGAATTTACAAAAACTGAAAAAGCTATCGATTCAGGCGAAGAAGCTACCGATGGAGAAAATAGTGCAAAATTGCCGTTAGAAAATCTGAAATCGATGGCTATTTTGGTGCGGGAAAACAAACAAGGTAAGTTTATCAAAGAAGTGCTGGAAAATCCTCAAAAACACGGATTAAGCTTTGATTTGCGGAAATACGGGATTAAAATTGAGGATGTGGGAGAACGCGACAGACATTCTCAAGTACCTTGGGAAATCTTAACACTGCTGCAATTTCTCGATCGCCCGCACTCTCCAGACTACCTGAAAGCAGCCTTAAAGATTTTGAGCGATCGACAACTCATCCCCAAACAAGACTACAATGCTTTTGCTACCAGCCCCGAACAATTCCTTTACCCAGGCCCCCTAGACCCCCAGCAGTCAGATCCCGTTCGCAAATGCCGCTATTTTTGCTGCGGTTTGCTGCAAGCTAGCTTAGAACTGCCGCCCTACCAAATCATTTCCTTCTTAGCCTTAGCGCTGCAATACGACCAAACAGAATTAGCCACCGCCGACAAATTAGCAGAACGAGTAGCAATCCAAACAGCCGGCAACAATTCAATGCGGAATATTTTGGGCGTACTTAGCGAAATTGTCAGTTCCGAAAGATTTGAACCTGTGGATGCAGACGACAAAATAGAAGAACGTTATACCAGCAAAGGTCAACTAACAATTATTACCATGCACAAAGCTAAAGGATTGGATTGGGATTGCGTATTTTTGCCGTTTCTGCACGAACAAACCATCCCCGGAAATTTGCGGGTTTTGCCGCAAACCCGATTTTTAGGAGATTTCACTTTAGCAGAGGTAGCGAGAGCACAAATTCGAGCAAGTTTGCACGGAAAATATCCTTTACCAAATCTAGGCGAAGCGTGGGAACAAGCAGGTTATTTGAAAACAGCAGAAGAGTTTCGACTGCTGTATGTGGCGATGACGCGAGCAAAAAGTTTGTTGTGGATGGCGGCGGAGAAAAAAGGGCCTTTTACGTGGAACAAACCAGAGAATTTACAGGAGCAAAAACCTTGTCCGGTAATGCCTGTCTTGAAGCAGAGATTTCCGAGTAATGCTATATAAAAGAAGTAAGAATTATATCATGTCCGGTCGATTACGCCAAATCATACCAATTTTAAAAAAGAATGCAACAGTATTCTTGTTCCCCCCGCAATGCAGCGGGGGGGCTAGGGGGGGTCGAAGAGTGTTGCACGATTTTAGAGAAATGGTATCAGGTAGGGGCGGGTTCACCAACAATATCTGCCAATAATTAACAATCTCAAAAACCCGCCCTGCCCGGATATTATGGTCAATCTATCGGACATGATATTAAGGATCGCCAATTAAATAACTTACAATTTTAATTGTTATTGTGGGATGGGCGTCCCGCCCGTACAAAAAGGACGGGCTCTTAGGCCCATCCCACTTTCAAGAGTGGAAGTTATTTAATTCTCATTCCTAAGCTGTTC
>NZ_JAUBVD010000093.1:0-14151 GCF_036705675.1 Microcoleus sp. AT8-A3 | reverse complement strand
AACCAAAATTGGGACGTATTCTCCGCTTATAAAGCCAGTTTAGGCTTTGTTTGGGCTTAAAATTTGTTTAAGTCCCGCTAGGAAAATAGCTGGGAGAGTCATTACCGGGGTTGACAGAGGAAGCTCATTTATTATTAAATATAAGCAAAAGCTAGAGGGGTGAGGTGGATTGAACAGCCATGAGAACGAACAAGGAGATAAAGTTTTTAACAGAGCTGTTGAATATAGAGGAAATAAAAGTAATCTCACATCGCCAGTATGAAGGGATTGGAATAATTTTACAGGTGGAAGGAATCGGTAAGGAAAGTAACTGTCCACGTTGTGGAAAAAAAGTCATAGATTACATCAAAATCATAGATACCTAGTCAAAGATTTACCTTGGGGAGAGAAGTTCGTATTTTTAGAAATCAACCGACGACAGTTTAAGTGTGAAAAATGTCTCAAGCCATTTAGTGAAGAGTTGGAGTTGGTCAAAAAAAGAAGAACCTATACGAAACGGCTAGCAAGAGCAATAATCCAAGAAGTGTTAGAGAATGATATCCTTATTCGTAGCGAAAAAAGGGGTCGTGACAACAGAAGAAATAGAAAGGATGTTAACAGACGCATCGAAAGAATACTTAAAAGCCCAGCCGAGCGAGTTGAAGAGATTAGGGATAGATAAAATAGCTCTAATTAAATAAAAACGAAATTACTGTGCAGTATTAATAGATTTAGAGAAGTCTAAGCTAATCGCGATATTGGCAGGAAGGAAACAAGAAGAAATTAAGGAAGTAATGCTCGGATGGGGTAAAGAAGTATTAGAGCAAATAGAAGAAGTAAGTATAGATTTGTGGAAAGGTTACAGAAATGTAGTGAGAGAGTTGATGCCAAATGCTCAGGTGGTCGCCGACAGATTTCATGTAATGGCACAAATAAATAAGGAATTAGATGCCCAAAGGAAGGGAGAGAAGAGACAGGTAGAAGATTTAATTAAAAAAGCAGAATCGTCAGAACAAAAAGCAGCCCCGGAGAAAGTTTTAGAAGCATTGAAGAAAAGTAAATATGTGTTATTGAAGAACCAATCAGATATAAATGAAGAGCAAAAAGCTAAACTAATGCAAGTTAAAGATGTATCTTCTACTCTCAAAACTATGCTTGAATTAAAAGAAGAAATTAGAAGAATTTTCGATCGGGCTAATAATTGGTTAGTCGGTTTGTGGCAAGTGGGAAGATGGTTGTCAAGAGCTAAAAAATATTTTACCGATAGTCAGAACACTATTATTCGTTGGCTAGATGAGATTATTGCTTACTTCGATTATAAGACTACCAGTGGTGTTGTCGAAGGCATCAACAATAAACTCAAGTTGATTAAACGTTCGGCTTACGGATTTATAAACTTTGAAAACTTCCGAGTTAGATGTTTGCTTACTTGGCAGTTTGATTGTTAGTTTAGCATACTAGCTAATGAAGAGCCAAAAATCCTCACCCGTTAGCAGCAGCAAAGGAATGGAGACAGAATTGCCGACTTACTTAAACAGCAAGTTTTAAATCTGCTAGCTGTCGCAAAGACAATGAACTGAACTCGCGCGCGCGCCCAAGTCCGAGAAAAAAAACTCGCCTCCCCTTGACAAGTCATACTCGTTATGAGTACGCTATAATAAGCAAAGGAATTGAACCCAAGTACCTAAGAATTTAAAATCATGCTGACGAACCAAGAAGGTCAAAGAGTACCCAAAGTCACCTTTCGCACTCGCAAAGACAACGAGTGGGTGGATGTCACCACCGATGATATATTTGCAGGTAAAACCGTAGTAGTGTTCTCGCTGCCGGGAGCTTTTACTCCCACTTGTTCGTCAACGCACCTCCCCGGTTACAACGAATTGGCGAAAGTTTTTAAAGAAAACGGCGTAGATGAAATCGTTTGCATTTCCGTCAATGACACCTTTGTGATGAACGAGTGGGCAAAAGACCAAGAAGCAGACAATGTGACGTTAATTCCCGACGGTAACGGCGAGTTTACTCAAGGCATGGGAATGCTGGTAGACAAAACAGATTTAGGTTTTGGGAAGCGGTCTTGGCGTTATTCGATGCTGGTAAAAGATGGCGTGGTGGAAAAAATGTTTATTGAGCCAGAGGAACCGGGCGACCCTTTCAAAGTGTCCGATGCCGAGACGATGCTCAACTACATCAACTCCGCAGCAACCAAGCCGAAGGTCGTTTCGCTGTTTACAAAAATGGGCTGTCCCTTCTGCGCTAAGGCTAAGGGAATGCTGAGTCAAAAGGGCTTGGATTATGAAGAAATCGTCTTGGGTCGGGATATCACAACCCGATCGCTCCGGGCTATGACTGGGGCTACAACTGTGCCGCAAGTATTTATCGACGGCAAGTTGATCGGTGGTTCCGAAGCCCTAGAGTCTTATTTGGGTGTTGCTTAGTTAAACCAAAATACTTAGCTTGCAGGTTCACAGTGCACACCTTACTCGTTGTACGGTGTCTACTGTGCGCCTTTGCCGTATTTGGGGATATTTAGCCTCAGCAAACTTCTGAGTCAAAAGTTCGATCGGTCTATTGATCCATTCTCGTGCAACAATTACTGGGGAAGTCATATTAAAAACGCAAGAAATGGGAGTGACCGATCGTGGATTTGAGTTTAGTATCGTCAAATATCTTAAATCCCCCAATATTAGCTTTTTTCATGGGAATGCTGGCAATTTTTCTCAAATCTGATTTAGAAATTCCAGCCCCCATCCCCAAACTGTTTTCGCTGTACCTGCTGTTTGCGATCGGATTTAAAGGCGGCGTCGAACTATCCAAAAGCGGCATTGACCAGCAAGTTGCCCTGACAATTTTGGCAGCGATGCTGATGTCAATGCTAGTACCAATTTATACTTTTTTCATACTGAGGATAAAACTCGACTCTTACAATGCCGCAGCGATCGCAGCCACCTACGGTTCCATCAGCGCCGTCACATTTATCACCGCAACCTCCTTCCTCACAGCACAGGGCATCGACTTTGACGGTTACATGGTAGCCGCGCTAGCATTAATGGAATCCCCAGCAATTATAGTCGGTCTGATTCTAGTCAGTGTATTTGGCGGGGAAGAAGGAAAACGCGAAATAGTTTGGTCAGAAGTGTTGCAAGAAGCATTCCTAAACAGTTCTGTTTTTCTGCTGATTGGCAGCCTAATTATGGGCGTACTGACAGGAGAACATGGTTGGGAAGTTATGAGTCCGTTTACTCAAGACTTGTTTTACGGAGTTCTGACTTTTTTCTTGCTAGATATGGGGCTGGTTGCGGCTAGCAGAATTAAAGATTTGCAAGAAGCAGGAGTTTTTCTGATCGGCTTTGCAATCCTAATTCCCATAGTCAACGCAGTAATTGCTTTGCTAATAGCCAAATTAATCGGAATGCCGCAGGGAGACACTTTGTTGTTTGCCGTATTGTGCGCGAGTGCTTCTTATATAGCAGTACCAGCAGCCATGCGCCTAACTGTTCCCGAAGCGAATCCAAGTCTTTACATTTCAACGGCCTTAGCAGTGACATTTCCATTTAATATCATTGTAGGCATTCCCCTGTATCTATACGGAATCAATATGTTTTGGAGGTGAGATGATGGAGTCAGTCAAAAGAGTAGAAATCATAGCCCACTCAGTAGAACTCGGCAAGATTTTAGACGGTTTAGACAAAGCTGGCGTACCCGATTATGCGGTGATTCGTGATGTCGCTGGAAAAAGCACTAGGGATCACGTTTCCCGTGATTCATCAATGACGGCGCTGGATAACATTTATGTGCTTGCTTTTTGTTCACCAGCTCAAGTTTCAGCAGTTGCAGAAAACATTAGACCCGTACTCAATAAATTTGGTGGGTCCTGTTTTATTTCAGATGCGGTGGAATTGCTAATTACTAGGTGCGTCGGGTAGTCATTAGTCATTAGTGATTGGTGATTATACCAATTCGGAAAATTTGAGCTACACCTATAGCAATCCTCGCATCATTTGTAAATTTCTTACTCCCTCCCTGCGAGTTCGGGGAGGGTTGGGGTGGGGTAAAAAAATTACGACTCCTGCAAGGATTGCTATAGATTGTACGCCATAAGTGTATGGACACGGCAGTGCTGTGTCCATACGCGTATCTGCGACTTTAATCCTAGGCTTTGGTTCCGACAATCGCCATTAGTGAGAATGCTAATCCGTTTCTCCTTTTGGATAAGTTTTTTATTATTACTTTAGGCTGATTGAAAAAATGCAATTTTGAAAATATTTTCTGTCTATTATAGCACTTTTACAAGTTGACAAAAATCAGCCATTAGCCATTAGTCAGCGGTCATTTCAGGATGAATTGCCCTTCCCAGCCGGGGGAGAATTCAGAATTCTTAAGAGATAGAAAAGAATCAGTTGCAAAAATCCGTTAGCGTGGTAAATTCTAAGCCACAACAGGCGATCCTCTTCGTTGGCGTAGCCCCCGTAAAGGCGGGCTTTCCTTCGGATCGCGAAAGCTAACGCTAACGCCCGATCGACTAACGATATTTTCAATAGGAGTTTAAACATGGCTGCATTAAAAGTCGGCATCAACGGATTTGGTCGCATCGGACGGCTAGTCATGCGTGCCGGCATCAAAAACCCCAACATCGAATTTGTCGGCATTAACGACTTAGTTTCGCCAGAAAACCTGGCTTATCTTTTCAAATACGACTCCACCCACGGCATTTACGACGGCGAAGTTGAAAGCAAACCAGACGGGATTGTCGTTGACGGAAATTTTATCCCCTGTACAGCGATTAGAAATCCTGCCGAATTGCCCTGGGGTAAATCCGGCGCAGATTATGTTGTAGAATCTACCGGATTGTTTACAGATTTTGAAGGCGCATCAAAACACTTGACAGCGGGAGCAAAACGAGTAATACTTTCAGCACCGACAAAAGACCCGGAAAAAGTTCCAACTTTTCTAGTAGGCGTCAACCACCACAAATTTGACCCGACAAAAGATACGGTTGTTTCTAATGCTAGCTGTACGACGAATTGTTTAGCACCAATTGCCAAAGTTATTAACGATAACTTCGGATTGGAAGAAGGTTTAATGACGACAGTTCACGCAATGACAGCTACTCAACCAACTGTAGACGGGCCCAGCCAAAAAGATTGGCGGGGAGGACGCGGTGCGGCTCAAAATATTATTCCATCTTCGACCGGTGCAGCGAAAGCTGTTACTTTGGTGTTGCCAGAATTGAAAGGAAAATTGACGGGAATGGCTTTGCGGGTGCCAACTCCCGACGTGTCTGTAGTTGACCTTACTTTCAAAACAGCGAAGGAAACTAGCTATAAAGAAATTTGCGAGGCAATGAAAAAAGCTTCGGAGGGCGAACTCAAAGGCATTCTTGGATATACTGAGGATGCGGTAGTTTCGACAGATTTTCAGGGCGACGCGCGATCGAGCATTTTCGATGCAGGTGCGGGAATTGAACTGAATTCTAAGTTTTTTAAAGTGGTTTCCTGGTACGACAACGAGTGGGGTTATTCTAGCCGCGTAATTGACTTAATGCTTTCTATGGCCCAGAAAGACGGAATTTTGAATAATTAATTTTTTTGGGGTGGCATTTTGGGCGGGGTTCGCGTGCCCAACCCCTACTCCCCACAAACAAATTCCTAGGATTTTTTGTGGAACGGGCCGGAGAGCCCGTTCCTGATAATGTTATCTAATGTGAGTTAAACTTTTTTTATTTCCGATTCGATCGCGCTCATGTCTGAATTACCACCGCTGAATAACGAAACTATTTGGGCTATTCTCAACGAAGAAATCGACGATGCTGCTGTCAACCGATTAGTTTGGCAGTATCTGGGCTACCGCTGGGATGCCGAGACTGGCAAGTGGAACAGTGCAGGTGTTGCAGCCGAGTGGCGGCAAGAGTACCCGGAACCGCCGGATTTTATCGATTCTAGGCCGGCGACAGTGAAATTGACTCGATCGACCCCTCCAGAAAACAAGCAGTTGCTGAAGGAAAAATTAGGCTTTAAAGGCTATAAAATTGGGGAATTCGGGCCCCGACAGACTCGCAGGGCGACGATGGCTAATTGGTTGATGGGTTTTATGGAATCTGGGGTGTAAGAGGAATTTTGGATGGCTGTGCGGTTCTTGCCACCTTTAGTCTGTGTCCTCTGCGTCCTCTGCGGTTCATTAACAAAAATTAAGCCTGTTGAAAGTCAAAAAACACTAAAACCCGCCAATTCCAACCTCCTCACCCCCAACCCTGACCGAAAATTTGGGTGCTGTGCCCAGTCCTTTTAGGACGGCTTTAATTAGAGTTCTTGAAAAAGCGTTCCTACGTTCGCTCATGGTTGTGATATAATCAGGTAGGAGGATAGAGCAAATGTTTCATTTAGTCTACGAATTCAAACTCAAACCAACGGCAGGACAAATAGCAATCTTTGAAGATTGGCTAGAACAATGCCGTCGCGTATACAACTACGCATTGGCCCTGCGTAAACATTGGTTTGAGTCTCGTAGTTGTCGAATTAACGCTTGCTCTATCCGATCTGAGTTCATCATTCGGGCCGAAACTTGCGCGACCAACTTATGCAAGCCAGTGCAAAAGTTTAACTACGGCTAGGGCAAACATACCCACTTTGGCTGCCGTCCAAGTACACGTCCTACAGCAAACACTCAAAAGGCTTGAAAAAGCGTTTGTGAGTATGTGGGAACAAAAACACGGTTTCCCCCGCTTTAAGAAAGCAGGAACAATGCGATCGTTTGTATTCCCGCAATTGGGGGTTAACCCTGTCCAAAATCAAGCGGTGAAGCTCCCTAAAATTGGTTTGGTTAAGTTTCATCAATCACGTCCTATCCCTGATGGTGCAACGATTAAGCAAGCAAGGATAGTCCGTAGGGTTAGCGGTTGGTACGTGATGTTAGCCCTACAATGGGACGTTTCAGTACCCACTCTAATGCCCCACGGTGAAGGTATCGGAATTGATGTGGGACTAACTAATTTTCTAGCAACTTCTAACGGTCTTTTAGTCAAGCGCCAAAGATTTTTTAAAGACGCAGAACGCAAGCTTAAATTGCTGCAACAACGTGTCTGTCGTAAAAAACTAGGTTCTAACAATTGGCGTAAAGCTCAAAAGAAAGTCGCCAAACTGCATGAATACGTTGCTAACAGTCGGAAAGATTGGCATCGTAAATTATCTCATCAAATCTGCCAAAACGTGGGAATGATTTTCGTTGAGGATCTGAATCTGATTGGGCTGTCTAGGGCGATGCTAGGGAAACACTGCTTAGACGCAAGCTGGGGTCAATTCTTCACAATCAAGCGAGCAAAATTGTTTGAAATATGGCGTGTACTTTCAGAAGGTAAGTGCTCATAAAACGAGTCAAATTTGCCCCAATTGTCTAGCAGAAACAGGAAAAAAACAGCTTGATGAGCGTACTCATTCATGCTCGAACTGTGGCTATACAACGGACAGAGATGTTGCAGCCGCTCAAGTAGTTCTAATTAGAGGACTTGCAGCCGTAGGGCATACGGTCAAGATGCTTGCCTGCAAGTAAATTCATTGGAATCCCTGCGAATCAAGAATCCCCTCGCCTTTAGGCAGGGGTATGTCAAATCGGACTGTTCCGTAAAGTATTCTAGAGTCGGCACAAAACAACTGTGAGGTAAGCTTTATGAAAAGAACCACCATATCTCGCTTAACCAGCATTTCCCTCGCTACTCTAATGCTAGCAGGCGTTTCATTAAGTGCGATCGCCACACCAGCCAGCACCCAACCAGCAACCCAACTCGCCCAAGCAACTGCCAAAAAGCGCCTCGTCGTCATGGACTTCGACTACGGCCCCACCAACAGCTATTACACTTCCTACAGGGGAGTCGGCGCCGCCAAAGGCATCAGCGAACTGTTAATCAACGAACTCTTGACATACTCACCGTCGTGAACGAGCGGTGATTCTTTACGCTTCATTGACGGACGCTACGCCCGGTAGTCTTACTCTGTCTCGACGTACATTTAGAGTCGTGCCGATGCCCCGTGCCGACTTTTTCTATATTTATAGATGCGTTTTTGTCTCTATCATGTTCGCTGCCACAGCCTAAACAAAGAATAGAACGCACCGATAAATCAACTTTGCCCCATCTGTAACCACAATCAGAGCAGGTTTGGCTGGTAGGTTCCCATCGGCTAATGACTACAAACTTCCTGCCATACTTCTCGGATTTTGCCTCAACCAATACCCTAAACTCTCGCCACCCTTGCTGACTAATTACCCTGGACAGTTTGCGGTTTTTAACCATCCCTGACACGTTCAAATCTTCCAGTACGATAGTTTGGTTTTCGCTAACGACTTGGGTTGATAATTTGTGCAGGAAGTCTTTACGGGTATCAGCAATTTGGTTGTGCCGTTTGGCAATCTGAATCCTAGTTCGGTTTCGCCTCTTGGAGTCTTTTTGTTGTCGAGCCAACCGCCTCTGGAGTTGACGCACTCTACGATCTAGCGCTTTGTAGCTGGGACTCACAGCCTTTTCACCGTTGCTCATTACCGCAAATGTTTTGATGCCCAAATCAATGCCGATGCTTTGGTTCTTAGCTTCAACACTTATTGGTTCAATATCTACGACAAAGCTTAAAAAATAACGGTTAGCGCAATCTTTGATAACAGTTACAGAGCTAGGACTTGCAGGGAACTCTCTTGACCAGATGGGTTTAACAACACCTATCTTTGCAAGATAAACACCTCCGTCTTTAATAGAGAATCCCCCACGGGTAAGCCTTGCTGATTGGCTGTTAGTCCGTTTTTTGAATTTAGGATAGCCAACTTTCCTCCCTTTTCTCTTTCCCTTACAGGAGTCGAAAAAGTTCTTAAAAGCTATCTCTAGGTCGGCTACAGACTGCTGTAATGGAATGTTTGAAACTTCGCTCAACCACGCCCTTTCTTCAGTCTTTTTTGCCTGAGTGATGACTGTTTTTTGAAGCTCTGCGGACTTTGGCTTCTTTTCGGATTGTTTGCAGATCGCAAGAGCATCGTTATACACAACGCGGACGCAACCAAACAACCGAGCTAAACTCTGCTGTTGTTGGTTTGTTGGATAAAAACGATACTGGTATCTTGCTTTCAAGTCTTTTCCTCCTTGCTTCAATTATACTGTATGTATTGCCATTTGACAGGACAAGCATGAAAACTAAAAAAATATTTTTGAGGGTAACAAAATCCGAAAAAAAGCAACTTGTTGATGAAGCTGCTAGGCGAGGTATGACTCAATCCGAATTGATTAGGAGTATGATTGCTCGATTGCCGGAACTAAATAAAAAGCCGTCCTATAAGGACGGGGCTTGAATCCCATTCACTATGGTCAACAACGGCACTTATACAGTAGTCGATCGCAGCAAACTCGAACAAGTGCTCAAACAGCAAAATCGCAGCGGCGCGATGGATGCCGGGACAGCAGCCGAAATTGGCAAACAATTAGGAGTTGACGCCGTGCTCATCGGCACCATTACCAAGTTTAATATCGACAAACAATCCGGCGGCGGCAGTTTCATGGGAATCGGCGCCGGTTCACAAAAAACCAAAGCTACCGTTCAAATAGATGTGCGGTTAATCGGTACAGCTTCGGGAGATATTCTTGCCACTGCCAAAGCAGTAGGAGAAGCAGATCAAAGCGCTTCTAATATTTCCGTTAGGGGTATTGGCGGCAATTCTGGCAGCAGCAATGAAGACTCACTTTTGAGCGAGGCAGTTGACAAAGCCGTATCCCAAATGGTGACTAAACTGGCAGAAGTATCTAACAAATTAGGTTAGAATCAAGCATCATATCAAATATGCTGATACCAAATCCGGCTTAAATATCCCATCGATCTCGCTTGTCTGTTTGAGGCTACGTCGTGTCGCGTAAACTCCGGCAGACTTTATTTGTAGAGTTTGAGGTCAAAAGGTTTCAACCGCCGCCTTCATAAAGGGACTAATAAACCCGGATTTGGTATTAATTATTTTCCGGGCGATTGTGCTAACAGATTTGATATAAGCGAAGGATTTTAAAATCGAATTCAATTAACTAGAAAGCCAACGCTTCAGCCTTGTTTTGCTGGTTCTTCCTGCACCTACCAATCGACTCAACCCAGGTACACGGTCAAACCACTTAGGACTGATGTCACTACGGGAACTCCTTTGCCACCCCAGGTTTGGAGAAGCAATCAAGGTGACAACATCGGGATTTTGAGATCGGAAAGTAGAATAAGCTCCGTCGAGGTGCATCGGGCCGCCGTCGGGATGTCCCGGAGGTCGCTGTTGCAGTTCTTCCAGAAACCGCAGGAGGCGATCGAAAATCCTGCCATTGACAGCGTAAAAATGAGCGGTCATCAGCCCCTCAGAAAAGGGTACGAGGGCGACAGGAGACTTTTGTTCAACCTCTTCGACGTGTCCGAAGTAGACGAAATCCCAATCTTGCTGACAGAGTTGTTCGAGGATAACAGCTTGGTCTGTTGTGAACTTTGCTGAAATTTCTAGGTCGTCTTCTACAATCAAAATATTGCTCAACCCCTTGTCTTTTGCCTGCTTGAGGATAGCTAAATGACTGTAAAAGCATCCCCTCGCCCCAATGCTGGGGAAACCTCCAACTTCGTCGGGGCGGATTGCGGGAAATATCTCAACCTTATGGGGCGTGAGGGGCATTCCTGCTTTCTCTAATTCCTTGACTATGAGTTGCCGTCGGTCTTTCCTTTCAGGGAGATTTACCGCATAAACTCCCTGGAAATAGTCTGTAATTTTCGTCATAGTTTGATCGGGAATCAAGAAGTTGATGAATCTTCGGCTTGAGCGGCCTCAAATTTTATTTGAACTCTGTGTATGCCTTAAACTATTATATTTTTAGCAAGCTGCATCTTCCATTTTCCTAAAGTTACTCAAATTACCTCGGTCGGAGCTAGCATTAACAGTTTAATTAGCATTGGGAGTTGAGTCAGAATTAACGCATTTTCCCTGTTGATTAAGGTTGGGGGCTGGGTTGGAGAGTACCTTATCAACAGCAGCTTGTTCTTGAATCCATCCAATTTCTCCCGGTTGCAGGTTGGCGCTTTCTACTTCAACTGTTGGCTTAACTGGCGGGGAAGGCGAGGGAGTGGGAGTTGCCACAGCGGGAGATGGATTCAGTGTCGGTTTTGAAACTGTAGAAAAATCTTTATTTGACTCGGGTTTGGGAGAGTTCGATCGCACTATTTCAGGAATCGAACAAACTTTCAATTCCAGCCAATTGCCTTGAGGCGTAAGCTGTTTGTTTGTCACCTGCAAAACGCTGCCGGCTGGGACTGTTCCTTTGACAGTCAACTCACCGATTGCGCCTCGCAAATCCAAGCGATCGCCCTCTTTTCCCAATTCCCCAGCCGCAGAACTTTTAATCTCTATAAACGAGCCGATTTCTAAAGATTTGACCGGAGAAGCTACAGATTCAACTGTTTTCTCCGGCGTCTTTCCAGCTTTAATTAAACCGCGTTTCCCGAAAATCGACTCCCCGGCAGTATCGATCGCGCGACCCACCGGAGGGATGAAAAAATAAGCAAATACACCCCCCAAGCCTAATAAAAATAAAATTTTCAGCAGCAGCGAAAATAAACTTTTGCTTTTTTCCGGCGGTAACAACAGCGTTTTTACTTCAGAATTCCCATTGCCAAGGCTTGTGGGCCCATTCAAATCCGTTGGCAAATCCTCGCTATCGGAAATTAGTTCGATCGGCGTATCTAAAGGTGCGACAGACAGTTCTGTAAAAGTATTACCGTCTTCCCTCAAATGCGCTTGACAGTGAATTAAAGCAACAGTGACGTTATCGTGACCGTTTCTAGTATTAGCAATCTCAATCAGTCGATCGCGCGCCTTAGCCAAACTAATGCTACCGTCGAGAATTGGCAAAATCTCCGCTTCCCAACATTCCTCAACCCGGTCTTTATCACTCAAACCGTCGGAACACAGCAGCAAAACGCAGTCTTCATCCACTGGAAAACGCTGCACAGTCGGGTGCAAAGTGTTGGACGAAGTAATCCCCAAAGCTTGAATCAGAGCTCCGGCGGCGACTTGTTCCAAAGCATCCCGGTAGAGAGAGTAGCCCAAACGCACCTCGCGGCAAGCCACATTATCATCGAGAGTAAGTTGATAGCAGCCAGTGCGGGTAATCCAGTAAGCCCGACTGTCTCCGACGTGGGCGACGTAAAGCTCGTGAATGTGGGCTAAACCCATAACTAGCGTAGTTCCCATCCGCTGGCGGCCTTGGCGGTGTTCGCTGTCGTTGCGACTGGCTATCTTGTCGTTAGCAGCACAAGCTGCCCGTTCCAGCTTGGAAGTGAGGCTCAACGGGTCCCAATTAGCCTGATGCAGGGGCATTTGCTGCAACTTGTCGCGCAGCACACCAATTGCTTCTTCCGAAGCGACTTCGCCCCCGTCTTGTCCACCGATACCGTCGCACACAATCGCGCAAGCTTCCGCCCCCGGGCTTCCTGCCAACAGCGTACCGCTGGGCGGATAGCAAGCATCTTCGTTGTGAGCGCGGGATCTGCCTACATCCGTGCCCGTAGCAATTTCAACGTGACGATCGTAAAATCGGCCGCACTTTGCCAAAGCTTTATCCAACTGGCCCATTAGTTGTTCGCCGTGGCGCACTTGACCGGCAACCATTTGCTGGCAAAGTTGCCTCAAGAAATTAGCAATAGCCGGGTGAGCATCTTCGAGCCACTGCTGCCACAATTTCCCCAACTGCGACAAATGAGGCGGTTTGCGATCGGGCTGCAATTCCAGAAACCGCACCAATTGCCCTTCCACCCGTAGCAGTTCGGGAGTCAGCAGCGTCGAAGCCACGCCCTGAGCGATACAAGGCTGCCACAACTGGGCTATTTGCCACAGCCAATTGAGTTGGCGCATCGCTGCGGCTCCTTTCCAGGAATCCGCCAATTCCGGCATTAAAGATTCCGTCACCTTCAAAATAGGCACGTTTTCCAGTAGCCAGATATCTCCCGATAGCTTGCTCATCTTGGACGATACCAGGCCGTATACTTGAGGTACGTGCAACTGATAGGCAAACAGTCTCAGATAAGGAGTGACAACACTCGGAATCTCATCGGGCAGTTCCGGCAAGTGTTCGGGTTGAGTATCGACAAGAAGTCGATCGCGCTTGACCAAGTAGCGACCAGCGATCAGATCGCCTGGCTTACACCCTTTGATCCCTTCACCTAAAGCCCATAAGTAGTGTTTTGCCACAGAGTTTTGCATAAGGGTTCCTGACGCCTTTGGGCAAGCGTGCTGATCTGAACTATTTTAGCGATTGAACCTCGACGGGTTGATACGTGGCGATTATTTGACACCCCCGCTTTCTCAACAGACGGAGATTCTTAAGACTTCGCAGTCCTAATATCCTGATTTTTCAGGTTCCCTGGCTCACCACGTTTGCACTGTTGTGTGCGTAGCGATATCTCCTTACAATGTTTTAGGCGTGACTTTCCCCCAGTCCAGGGGTAGGTTTTAATGTCTTGTACTGACACGAACAGTTTACCATTTTGTTGACTGCCGGATGAATCTTACTATGAGCTTTCAGGGTTAGACGATCGCGCGACACCCCAGTCATCGGCTGGAAATCACGCTGTTTTCAGCATATTCATGATAGCGGCAATTTCCGAAGAAATCGCAGCACTCAAGGGAATTGAGATTTTAGACTAACTCTAATGGTATGATGCAGCTAGGTAGAAATCACCTGAGCCGACAGATATAAATAAATATCAATTGTCGGTTTTCTCGCGAAGGGTCATCTGTGCCTCGCGCCCTAGTTTCGCAACAGAAGTTAAATTTAACCCTACCCAAAGACGGATACAAGCCCGCAGATTCATCTGTCGAGTCAATCTCAAATCTAAAATCTAAAATCCACTGACGGATGCCAGCCCCCGACAGGAATTGTGGACAGCAAAAAAATTAGATATTAGTTCCAGCCCCCAAATTCATCTGTGGAGTAAATCTCAAATCTAAAATCTCAAATCTCAAATCGACTGATGGACGCAAGCCCCCGACAGGAGTCGTGGAAAGCCAAAAAAATTAGATATTAGTTCCAGCCCCCAGATTCATCTGTGGAATCAATCTAAAATCTAAAATCTCAAATCTCAAATCGACTGATGGACGCAAGCCCCCGACAGGAGTCGTGGAAAGCCAAAAAAATTA